>JAHRVZ010000273.1 GCA_019090405.1 Paracoccaceae bacterium | reverse complement strand
GTCGCAGCACTGCAAAGACGCAGTGAAATTGTACCTTTCCCAAGCTAGCCCTTGACCTATGCCTGCCCGCACCGCAAAAAGCTCTCAGATTTCAACATATATTGCAGGAGGCCACCATGGCTTTTGAACTACCTGATCTTCCTTATGCACATGACGCGCTGGCAGCCAAAGGCATGTCCGCAGAAACGCTGGAATTCCACCACGACCTGCATCACAACGCCTATGTCACCAATGGCAACGCCGCGATTGCAGGCACCGAATGGGACGGCAAGTCGCTTGAGGACATCATCACCGGCACCTATGACGCAAGCGCTGTGGCGCAAAACGGTATTTTCAACAACATTTCGCAGCTGTGGAACCACAACCAGTTCTGGGAGATGATGGGACCGGGCGATGCAGGCATGCCTGGTAATCTTGAAACGGCGATAAACGAGGCATTCGGCTCGGTTGCTGATTTCAAAACACAATTTTCAGCAGCAGGTGCGGGGCAGTTCGGGTCTGGCTGGTGCTGGTTGGTGCAAAATGCCGACGGCTCGCTGGCTGTAACCAAGACTGAAAACGGTGTGAACCCGCTTTGCTTTGGTCAGACTGCGTTGCTTGGCTGTGATGTGTGGGAGCATTCCTATTACATTGATTTCCGCAACAAACGCCCTGTGTATCTGTCGAATTTCCTTGATAATCTGGTGAACTGGGAAAACGTTGCCTCGCGTCTGAGCTAAGGCAAACCAAAACCAATTAAAAACGCCCGGCCTTTGTGTCGGGCGTTATTTTGTGTCACCGCCTTTGCATGATTTGTTTTTTTGGCATACCCAACCTCAGAGGGGACGTATGAGCGACACACAAAAAGGCATATTTGCGATTGTCGCAGCATCTGCAACCTGGGGGTTCTCTCCGGTCTATTTCAAGCTGTTAGAGGGCATTCCGGCCAGCGAAGTTCTGGCCCACAGAACGCTTTGGTCGCTGGTGTTCTTTGGCGGTATTTTGTTTTTTCAGGGGCGGCTTGGTGAAATCTATAAAACCTTGTCGCAATGGCGGTTTGCCACGGCGCTGGCGCTGGCGTCGTTTTTGATTTCGGTGAACTGGTTTCTGTTTATTCATGCGGTCCAGATCGGGAAAACCACTGAGACCAGCCTGGGCTATTACATCAATCCGCTGATGGCAGTGGTATTGGGACGTTTCTGGTTCGGCGAGCGGTTGAATCGCGGCCAATGGTTCGCCGTCGGGTTGGCGGCGATTGCGGTGACGTTGCTGACACTTGGATTGGGCGTTGCGCCGTGGATATCGTTGGTGCTGGCGCTGAGTTTCGCAATTTACGGGGCTATCAAAAAGCAGTTGGCAATTGGGCCAATTGTGTCTGTAACCTGCGAAGTTCTGATCTTTCTTCCTGTCGGGCTGACGATATTGTATTTCGCCCATAAGGACGGGCACGGATACTTTGGCAGTTCGGTCTGGCAAACGGCATTGCTTATTGGTTCAGGGCCGCTCACAGCGCTTCCGCTTATATTATTTGCTTTTGGGGTGCGGCGCCTTGCGCTGTCTACTGTTGGGTTGTTGCTGTATATCAATCCAACGCTGCAATTATTCTGCGCAGTGGTGATCTTTGGTGATCCGTTCAGTCGCTGGCATATTATAACGTTTGCCATGATCTGGGTGGCGCTGACAATTTACACCATTGCGGCGCGCAAGACTTCGATGGCTTCGGCGGGCGTATCGACAACTGACAAGAATTCGGCCAGCTCAGGATCGGCAAACCCCTGAGCGATTACATGGTCGATCAACGCCAATAATGGCGACCAATACCCGGCGGTATTCAGCAATACCACCGGTTTGCTATGCAGACCCAGCTGACGCCATGTCAGAACTTCAAACAATTCGTCCAGCGATCCGGCCCCGCCGGGCAACACCACGACGGCATCCGCATTCATAAACATGACCTTTTTGCGCTCGTGCATGGTTTCGGTCACGACAAACCGGGTGAGATCGGTTTTTCCAACCTCACGTGCCAGCAGATGTGTCGGGATGACGCCGAATGTGTCGCCTCCGGCGGTTTGTGCGGCACGGGCCACTTCGCCCATCAGGCCCACATCGCCCGCGCCATAAACAAGTCTCCAGCCATCTTGAGCAAGAGTTTTGCCAAGCGTGCGGGAGGCGTCCGCATAGGCAGGCATTGCCCCGGAACGTGATCCGCAATACACACACACGGATTTTGAGGGCATGAACTGGCCTTTCGGTTGTTTGTTGGGGGCAGAATGTTGATATCTAACCCCTGATAGCGCGGTAAGCAGGTTTGCTCAACTACGGGGAACATACAGACATGGCAACCAAAGCCGGAAGCGCAGGAATAAGCACCACAGGGTGGGTTGCTGCCGGAGCTATCGCTGTCGCGGTGTTCGCCGCTGGCCTATATTTTGCAGGTGTTTTCACGCCGCAACCTGATGCGCCGGTTGATGCAGGCGACGCCAACGCCACAGAAACCGCTAGCCCCCCGGTTCAACCAGAACCGGAAACCGATGCCGAGAACGCGGTTGCTACAACTGAATCACAGGACACAGCCGTCGTCACAGACGCGACGCCTGATACCGAATCAGAACCACAAGCAGGGGACACGCAAGACGCGATCGCATTGGTTGCCCCGGCCTTTGATGTGGTCCGCGTCGACCCGGATGGCACTACTGTGATTGCCGGAACCGGTCCTGCCGGAAGTCTCGTCACCATTTTCATGGATGGCAACGAACATGACGCCATTGCCGTGGATTCCCAAGGCAAATTTGTCAGTCTTTTGTTTATTGAACCCAGCGACGTTGCCCGCCTGCTGACTCTTGAGGCCCAATCAGGCGAACACCGCGTTGAGTCCGAAGATCAGATCATTCTGGCACCAAACCCAAGCACCAAAGAAAAACCCGTTGTTGTGGCCGAGGCTGACACAAAGCCAAAGACGACGCCAGAAGTGACAAGCGAACCCGTTG
>JAHRVZ010000272.1 GCA_019090405.1 Paracoccaceae bacterium | reverse complement strand
GGTACAGTCGCGGGCGGTACAGACATACCCATCGGCACATTCCAGCATTGGATTGCGCGGCAACGGCGCCTCGGCATCTTTCCAAAGTGACGCCGTCATCCAAACCGCAACATCCTGCATCGAGACATCAATGAAATCGCCCTTGCCGGTCCGTTCGCGGTTGCGCAATGCTGCCAACACGAAATACAGCCCCACTTCGCCGCCCATGAAATCACAGGCTGAAACACCCGATTTCAGCGGTGTTCCCTCAAATGAATTTGCGTGCATCAGACCGGCCATCGCCTGCACCACAGTGTCAAAGGCGGGCCGTTCCTGATAGGCTGACGCCGCGCCAAACCCGGAAATCGCACAATAGATCAACCGTGGATTGATCTCCGACAGTTGCGGCCAGCCAAAGCCCAGACGGTCAAGCGAACCGGGTTTGAGATTTTCCAGCAATATATCAGCACTGGCCAGAAGATCAGTGAAAATCGCCTTGCCTTCATCCGACTTCAGATCAATCGCCAGACTGGTCTTGCCGGCGTTGCTCATCACGAAAAAGATGCTCAGATCGCCGTTATGCGGCAACCAGCTACGCGCCGCGTCGCCCTCGGGCGGTTCAATCTTGACGACCTCGGCACCCAGCGTCGCCAGATGTCGGCTGGATAGCGGCGCAGTGGTGTATTGCCCGATCTCAAGAACCCGCAAGCCCTTTAGTGGCAGTTCGCTGGCATCCCCCTGCCCTGCATCATCAGTGACAACAGCCGCCATTTTTCGCGCTGCATCGTTGGCTTCGCCACGCTGCGGTACATGGTCGCCCGTCTGCCCGCGTCCTGATTCTGCCCGCAGCAACGTGCCGGGAACACGGGTGGTTCCTCCCGAAGCCGGATCAGGAATCTCGCGGATCATCCCGCGCAATTTCAGATTGGGGTCGCGGTCTCCGTCCTCCATCCGCAGGATCGGTCCACAGGCCACATTCGCCGCCATCAACAGTTCTGTCGATTGCGCGACACTGTGCTGACCAACCCAGTCCTGAACGATTTGGTTGACCTCATCGCGGTTGTCCATCCGCCCGGTCAGTTCGGAAAATTTCGGGTCTGTCGCCAGTTCGGGCTGTCCCATGACATCGCATAGCCGTTGCCACGGCGGATTTGAGGCGGAACATAACAATACCCAGCCATCCGACGCCTGAAACGCATTCCAAGGTGCACACATCGCATGTTGATTGCCCACCCGCATCGGTGCTTTGCCACCAAAATGCGCCGGCAGGAATGTCGCCAAAGAATTGACCCCGCTGTCATACAGCGCCATGTCGATATGTTGCCCGCCACCGGTCTGGTCGCGCGCCGCAAGTGCGGCGACAATCGCAGCCGCGCCATAGGTGCCGGTGGAATATTCCAGCAGCGGCACCTGCAACGTCACCGGCGGCCCGTCTTCGAACCCGGTTGTATGGGCCACACCGCAAAGCGCTTGAATCATCGCATCGTCATATGGCTGCCCTGACAATGGCCCGCTTTGCCCAAACGCGGTGAAATCGCAGATGATCTTGCCCGCGCCAAAACCTGCAGAAATCGCGTTGTTCAAGGCAGGATCGACATCAGACGACAACAAAACAATATCACAGGCCCGGATCAGCCCGGCCAGCATGTCGGCATCGGCGTCCCGGTCTGCCATCACGCTTTGTTTGCCAGCGGCATAAAGTGCGCGGTTCGCCCATTTTCCAGACCCGTTGCTGTCATCCTTGCCTTCAACAAAGAACACTTTTGCCCCGGCCTCGGCCAAAAGCGATCCGCATAGGCCCGCCGATATCCGGCCTCCGAATTCGACCACACTGATATCGCCAAGATAGGCAGACGGAGTATCGGAACTGGGTTTGGTCATGAAAATTCCCACATAAATTGATTACTCTGCGACCGGGGGGTGCCCGGTCAACTCAAGGTTATCAGCGCCGACGTCCGCCACATGCGTACCGACGACGACAGGGGTGGTGCTCAGGGCATAAGGCGCTGAAATAACACAGTTACCACCTTTGTTTTCATGCTCGTAAGCCATCAGCCCCTCGCGTTTGGCCACGTCAAGCGCATAGACCTCATCCAGCTCAAGCATCGGCAGCGCGCGTACCGATACCGCCGCCAGCGCCGCGCAAATCTGTGCCGACGTCGTATGATCCGGCTCCGTTCCTGCCAGATGCTGCGCAAGGTCGCTTGGCGAACACAGCGCCACAACCCAGCCGTCACTGGTTTGGGTCAAAGCGCTGGTCGGCAACACTTGCCCATCTTCTCCAGTCCCGCGCCAGCCGATTTCGCCCATCCATGCAACGGTGTCGAACATGGAAATATCCAGCGCCGCGCCGCGACCGGTGCGTTGTGCACGACGCAAGGCGGCAAGAATTTCAAATGGTGCCAGATGCGCCGCTCCCAGGTCGGCAATCGAAACCCCACCTTTGGCCGGACCGCCCGCCGATGCGATGCGAGTGATGATACCCGCTTCGGCCTGAATGACTGTATCTAACGCCGGCCGGGACGACCCGTTCTGCCCGAACCCGGATATGCCACAATAGACAAGGCGTGGATTGATCCGGTGCAAATCCTGCGCCCCCAGCCCCATCCGTTCCATCGCGCCCGCCTTGAGGTTGAACAGCACCACATCAGCGGTTTTAACCAGGTCCAGAAACGCGGCTTTTCCGAGGGGCGAGCGTAAATCCAGAACAACTGATTTCTTGCCGGCGTTGTAATTGGCGAAATAGCAGCTCACACCATCAACAAAGGGCTGCCACAGGCGCGAATCCTCGCCGCCTTTGCCTTCGATTTTGATGACTTCGGCACCGAGATTGCCCAGAAACCGGCCCGCCAGTGGACCAGCAGTATATGGCCCGACCTCCAGAATACGAATGCCGTCCAGTGGCCGTTTGAGCGGTTGTTGAGGTTTGTTCCCACCGGCAACAGCATCGTCTGACAGGCTGCGCCGACAGGGAACCGGTTTGCCGGTTTTTGCCACCTGTTCGGTTGTAGCCACTGTGCCTGACGGAATAGAGAATGCCT
>JAHRVZ010000271.1 GCA_019090405.1 Paracoccaceae bacterium | reverse complement strand
CTGGGACAATGATCTGATGGAACAGATCGTGGCTCCGGTTGAATATGACGAAGCCGTCGAAGGCAGCGCAGCCCTTCCATAGACCCTGCGCATATGATTTTCCAAAGGGCAGCCATTTGAGTTGCCCTTTGGTCCTTTTGGCAAAGGCAGGCAGATGACATTCAAAAGTAAGATGACTTTGATTTCGGGTCTGTTAGCGGGCGGTGCAATAGCACTTACCCTGATGTTGGTTTCCAGCCCGCCAGAATACACTGGCGAGTTGCCTGAAACGGTTGATATCCCCGCAGGCCCGTATAGTTACCGCATTGCCGGTCAATTTCGTGTGGGCACGCATATCGTTGATGCCCCTGTCAAACAGCGCCTCGCAGACAAACCACTGACAATTATGAAATTCACCGTCAGCCAAACCGATTACGCGGCCTGTGTGACCGCCGGAGGTTGTGAAGCAACTGACGTGATCGTTGGCACCGACATGCCGCAAACCGGAATTAGCTATTTTGACGCAATTTCCTACGCGGTTTGGTTTTCAGACCTAACCAATATGCATTGGCGCCTGCCAACCGACGAAGAATGGACCCGCGCCGCAAGCGATCGGTTTCACGACGATGCTTTGGGGGATCCTGGCAATGCCGATGATCCTGCCCAGCGCTGGATCGAAAATTATCGGGCGCAAACCGTTACACGTGGAGATTCAGAACCAGAATTGCGCAGCCGTGGCAGTTACGGCGAGAACGATCTGGGGATTGCCGACATATCCGGAAATATCTGGGAGTGGACCGATACCTGTTTCAAAACTGGCCAACTGTCCAGCAATGGTGGCGCTATCGTAGAAAGCTCTGAATATTGCGGAGTCCGTGCGGCTCAGGGCAAACACCGGGCCTATATCATAGAATTTGTTCGCGATGCCAAAGTTGGCGGATGTGCGGTCGGCATCCCGCCTGATTATCTGGGCTTTCGGCTTGTGCTGGACGTGTCTTAAACTTGGCGCATTAAGGCAATTCGCGTTCAATCAGATCACATCAACTTGCGCGTTTCGCGGCGATTTTGGCCATTAGCAACCATGGCCCCACCTGTAGGACAAATATACCAAACGCCACTGTCCACAATGCGGCTGCGATCCATAGGCCGCTCACTCCTAAAACCACCAGGTTATCAAAAAACCCACGCATCAGGGCCGCCAGAATCACCGCTGAAAATGCCGCGCTTAGCCAGCCGCCCGCAACCAGATCGCGCCCTGTATGTCCCATCGACGCACGCATCATCACGGCCATGGTCATGCCGCCAATTGCTCCGATGCCTAACAAATGCATCCCTACAGACGGACCCGCCAATGCCAGCGCCAGCAACCCGGCAGGTAAAAACCCATAAGCCACGTGCAACATCAGCAATACCGGCGAGCGCCAGACCGCATAGCCGCGCCAGCGCGACAGGCGCACCAGATGAAGCAGCGCTGCTGCCGCTAAAAACAGATGGCTTACCAATGCCTCGGGCCAGAGCACCCACAGCCCCATTGCAACAGCGCCGCTTAGCAAACACACCCCATCGAACCGGTTGAGCGGCACCGGACGTAAATCCAGCCCCCTTTTGACAAACCAATTACGGGTAAAACTGGGAATGACCCTGCCACCGATCAGCGAGATCAGGAAGATCACGACAACAAGGGCTGCCCGGCGCCCATAATCGCTGCTGCCAGTGGCCTGTATCTCGGCATGATACAGCACGTTGGACAACAAAAGCAGTGAAACCGGCACCACTACCATCAGGTTGCGCCAGTTCTTCCCGGCGATAACTTCGATAAAGATCATCGCCACAATTGCGCTTAGAAATGCACAGTCCAACAGCATGACAGCCATTTCGCTGACGCCCAAAGCACCGCTCATCGCGATGCGGCCCAGCAGCCACAGCCCTAGCAGCACGGCCAGAGACCATCCTCTTTTCGGCATCCGGCCAGTCCAGTTTGGAATCGCGGTGAACAGAAACCCGGCCACCACTGCCGCTGCATAACCAAACAGCATCTCGTGAATGTGCCAGTCAACGGGGGCGAACGTCGAATGAAGGTTCAGTTCGCCGCTATATACCAACATCCAAACCGGAATGACGCCGGTTGCAAACACTGAAGCCGCCAGAAAAAATGGGCGAAACCCATAGCTGAATAGGGCAGGCCCACCAAAGGTCTTTTGGATGCGCTCAGACATGATTTGATCCTTCAAACGTAATCGGGGCAGCACAGCTAACCTGCGCCGCCCCAAACCAACACCGCAAGGGTTCGGTGTCAGCTACTTTATTCGCTGACGCTGACCATTTCAAACAAACCAGGGAACCGTTTTTTGGCCTTACCCTTTTGCTTGACGCTACTCGCATCCTCAAGGTTGACCGGCGCGCCCACCTGAATCAGCCCGACCATACCCATGGCGTAATGCGGGGTACATTTGATGCCATAGATACCTTCCTGATCAAGCGTCAGGGTATATTCGGCGTTCATATCGCTTTTGAATGGCTCAACTCCGTCGGGCAACATGCCTTTCATGCTTTCAACATTGTGACCTTTGTCGGTTGGCAAAAACACGACTGTGTCCCCAACAGCGACATTCAGGAAGGCAGGTTCAAACACCATTGATCCTGCTTCGCCCTTGTTCAGCATTTTGACTTCGTAGGTTTCGGCAAAAGCAAATTGTCCTAGCAAAGTGGCCGCAGCGGCCAAAGTCGCGATCTTTCCAAACATGATAGTCTCCTTGGAATATGATTGATTGTTTGTCTTGATCGCGTTTTACGGTAAGGAACGGGCCACGACATTGCTCTACAACAAACTTGGGCACAGCTAATTGAACAAACTAGATGAAAGCCTGCTGACAAGCCTTCCGCCTTTTCGCAATTTTTCAAAAACGCAGATAAGGACGGTTCTTGATCTGGCGACGCCAAAACGTTTTGGCCAGGAATTGGCCGTCTTTACCGAAGGCGACCCGGCCAAACGATTCTATCTGCTGCTGGATGGCCACATCAGGGTGGTCCGCACCACGCCAAACGGCGATCAGATCATTGTCCTGCACATCGCACCCGGCCAGTTGTTTGGCATTGCGGCTGCGATGCGTCGGGATACTTATCCTGCGACTGCTATGACGGCAGATGAATGCCTGACGCTGTCCTGGCCAAACGCGCTTTGGCATAAATTTGCCGAGGACTATCCGGGGTTTGCCACTGAAAACTACAAAACAGTTGGCGAGCGTATGGGCGAGGTCAACAATCGCGTGGTCGAAATGGCGACTCAGCATGTTGAACAAAGGGTGGCATGTACCTTGCTGCGGCTGATCAACCAAAACGGCAAGAAAGTTGAAAATGGTATCGCCATCGACTTTCCAATCACCCGCCAAAACCTTTCCGAAATGACGGGAACCACACTACATACGGTCAGCCGGCTGCTTAGCGCGTGGCAAAAGGAAGGGATTGTCGCAAGTACACGCAAACGCGTCGCGGTTACGGACCCACATAGGCTGGTTCTCATTAGCGAGGCTGGTATTTAGTCCGCAAAGGCGGTTGCCAAGTCGTGCAAAAACACTTGTTCGTCGATATCATGCTCTATACAAGCATCCTTGATCGTGTGGAATGGCCCGACATAGCAGCCAACACACAGCATTTTATGCTTTAGAAATACCGGCACTGTTTGCGGCCAGTTTACCAAAATATCCTGCACATTCGATTGTCGATCAAACGGCAGCGCCATTTTGGGGTTGCTTTTTGTTTGTGATGGCACAGTTTTCATGCCCCATTGCTACAGCTTTCGGGCTGAGGATATGTTGTGCTGAAACAACCTTTGGGCAAACTACGGCGACGCCTCCCAAAGGAATACTCCTGCCGATATAGGCTATGTTCGGGTCGATGTGGACACCCGTTCACGGGATGTAAGGCAGCGGCGTTTATTGCTTTTTCTATCGCGTTTCGGGTTCGCGTTGTGGTAAACGCAGCGATACGAACAATGCGCATCTTGCAAATTCTCACTCTTATCTGAATTGAGCTGATTTTGACCAAAGGCCCTGACAGAATCGCATTTGTTTGCCTG
>JAHRVZ010000021.1 GCA_019090405.1 Paracoccaceae bacterium | reverse complement strand
GTACCATCACCGGATTTATCTCAATTTCCGAGATTAAATCCGCATGTTCGGCAAAGAAAACAGATATGCGTGAAATCATGTCCGCCAAAGCAGCACGATCTGCCGCCGGCGCACCACGCATGCCTTCCAGCAGGCGCGCACCCGCGCCCTGCCCCAGCATGTCCAACGCCGTTTCCGTCGTCGCCGGGGCCAACCGGATTTCACCGGCATCAAGCAATTCCACCAGCACACCACCCGGACCGGCCAGAACGATCGGCCCGAAGGTGTCGTCAATCTTGCAACCGACGATCCATTCCACTTCGGCGTCCATTTCCATGGCTTCGATCAGCGGCACACCACCCGGCACCCGCGCAACCATTTCAGCCGCCACATCGCCTGCCTCAGCCGAGGTCAGCCCCAGCCGCACCAGCCCGTGGTCGGATTTATGCGCGAAATCATCATGGCACAGTTTGACCACGACCTTGCCATCGGCAGGATCACGCGCGGGCAAAGGCACGCCGATTTGCGCCAGCAGATCCTTTGAATCCGCCTCATGAACTACGCGGCGTCCCTGACGCACCCAGCCTTCCAGTGTCTTGCGAACGCTCATCTTACTTCTCCTCCGGAACCGCGCAGGGCCGACAGCCCCGATGAAGCCCGCGCCGGTGAATCGTAAACCGGTACGCCGCGCTTTGTGAATGCCTCGCCCGAAGCATTGCTGCGTGATGCCCCCGTCCAGATGATCAGGATCGGCTTGTCGGTCTTGTCATAAGCCTCGGCCAGAGCCTCGATAAAGGTTTGGTCGGGCACGAAGGTGATGATGGCAATGGCGATGTCAATGCCGGGGTCTTTTGCCACCGCCTCAAGGCAGCGGCCCACGTAGGACGGGTTGGCGAGCACCACTCCGGTCAGGTCGACCGGGTTGGCAACCGAGCCATAAAACGGCACGTATTCAGACAGCGCTTTTTGAGTGTCCTCGGCCAGAACTGGCACTTCAAAGCCATCGTTTTCGGCCAGATCGGTCATTTCAACGCCCAGACCGCCAGTAACGGAAATGATGCCGACACGGTTGCCCGCAGGCTTGCGCCCCGGCGCCAGTGCGGTCACCGCATCCACAGCGCTGACGGAATCGCGCGCCCGGATCACGCCGGTTTCGCGGAAAATCGCGCTGACCACCCGGTCATCGCCAGCCATCGCGCCGGTGTGTGATTGCACGGCGCGGCTGCCGGCGCTGGAACGCCCGCCTTTGACCACAACCACCTGTTTACCGGCCTGCGTCAGGCGACGCGCGGCATCGGCGAATTTGCGACCATTGCGCAGTTCCTCAAGGTAGCAGAGCACCACCTGAGTTTCCGGTTCGTTGCCCAGATGATCCATCAGATCGGCCGCCGTCAGGTCGGTTTCATTGCCGCTGGAAATGATGGTGTTGATGCCAACCCCACGTTCCCCCAGCCGCAAAGCCATCAGCCCGGCCAATGCGCCGGACTGGGAAATCATCGCCACCGGCCCGTCGCGCAGATTGTCAAACATCGGGCTAAAGGTCAGTTGCAGGCTGGTGCGCGGGCGCACAACGCCTTCGCAGTTCGGCCCGATCAGACGGAACGGCGCGTTGGCCAGAATATTGCGCAGGCGTTCTTCGTTCTGCACGCCCTCGTCGCCAGCCTCGGAAAAGCCCGAGGTAACACCGACCACCATCTTGACCGACAGCTTGGCGCAGGTTTCCAGCGCATCCAGCGCCACGTTGACCGGGGTGGACAGAACCACCACATCAATCGGTCCCTCGATTTCCTCAAGGGTGCGCGCCACTGGCAGACCTTCGATTTCGCCGCCCGAGGGGTTCACCGGAATGATCCGGCCTCGGTAATTATTGCGCTGCAACAGCTCTAGTACCGCCTGCCCCAGCTTGCCCTTTTTGCGCGAGGCACCAACGACGGCCACTGTCGCGGGGTCAAATAGCGTATCAAGAGCAGTGCCAATATCCGGGCGCGTAACCGAATTTGGCCCCGTGTTTTCGCCTTTGCCGTTGTCCGAACTCATGTCAATCATCAAATTCCTCCATCCGTCCGACGTATTTTGCCGGGGTTGCAGTGAACTAACAAACGTTAGAATGTCATGGCAATTGGTTTCTCTCGATGCGGGAAAGACCACACCTATGACAAAAATACGGGCTTGACGCGCGTCTTAGCATTAAAAGGAAAACCGATGAACATAGCCAACGGTCCGCTGTCAGACATTCGGGTTCTCGAACTGGGTCACGTGATTGCTGCTCCGATGACTGGTGCGTTGCTGGCCGATTTCGGGGCCGATGTGATCAAAATCGAAAGTCCGCGACATGGTGACATGATGCGCGAACTGGGGTCCAAAGCCACTGACGGAGTCGGTGTCTGGTGGAAATCACTGGCCCGTAGCAAACAGCTTTTGGCGCTGGACTGGAAAACCGACGAGGGTCGTGCAGTACTGCGCCGTTTGGTGGAATCCGCACAAGTGCTATCCGAGAACTTCCGCCCCGGCGTATTGGAACGGGCCGGGCTTGACCCTGACGTGCTGCTTGAATGGAACCCCGATCTGGTGATCCTGCGGGTCTCGGGCTATGGCCAGACCGGCCCTAATAGCGCCCTGCCCGGCTTTGGTCGGGCCGGCGAAGCGATGAGCGGGCTGGCCGACCTGACAGGTTTTTCGGACAATGCACCGATGCACCCCGGATTTCCGGCTGCCGATTCGACCACCGGGCTGATGGGGGCATTTGGCGTCATGTTGGCGCTGCATGCGATCCAGACCGGGCAAGCGCGCGGTCAGGTGGTCGATCTGGCGATCTTTGAACCACTTTTGCGACTGATTGACTATCACGTACCAACCCGCACAGGTGCCGATACAGGGATAACCCGCAACGGGCTTCGCCAGCCAAATTCCTTTGTACCTGCGGGGGTTTTTCGCGCTCGCGACGGCAAATGGATCACCGTCAGCGCCGGGAGCGCCGCTACAGCGCGCCGCCTGCTGGCCGCTGCCGGCGGGCAGGACTGGGCGGATGAACCCCGGTTCCAGGAACTGGCAAATTTTGCCCAGCACATGGATGAAATTATGGACCGGATTTCCGGTTTTATCGGCCAGCATGACGCGGCCCATGTGATCGCCCATTTCCAAAAACACGATGCGGTTGCAGCCCTGATTTATGACGTGGATGCGATCCTGTCCGATCCCCATATCAAAGCGCGCGGCGACATCATAAGCTTTGACGGAGAAGACACCAAAGTGGTCGGCCCAGTGCCCCGACTGGAACAAACGCCGGGCAGGGTGCGCTGGCTGGGCAAGGCTGAAATCGGCGCCGACACCCGTGCCATCCTGACTGATCTGGGTCTGGACGAAACTGCCATATCAAAACTGCTTGAGGCCGGAATCATTGCCGACCCCAGCGCGTAACAGAACACGAAACAAGGGATGAACACATGACCTATCAAATGACCGAAGAACAAACCAATATCCGCGAAGCCGTCATGCGCATTTGCGAGCCATACGATGATGCTTTCTGGCTGGAACGCGACCGGGTGGGCGGTTTTCCCCATGAATTGCATCAGGCAATGGCCAAAGGGGGCTGGCTTGGCATCGCCATGCCGGAAGAATACGGTGGCTCGGGTCTTGGGATCACCGAGGCGGCAATCATGATGCAGGCCATCGCCGAATCCGGGGGCGGCAACAGCGCCGCATCTGCCATACACATGAACATTTTCGGCCTGAACCCGGTGGTGAAATTCGGCACCGACGATCAGAAGAAACGCGCCCTGCCCCCGCTTATTCGCGGCGAAGAACGCGCCTGTTTCGGCGTCACCGAACCGACCACAGGTCTGGACACAACCAAGCTCAAGACACGCGCGGTAAAGCAAGGCGACAAATACATCGTGCACGGCCAGAAAGTGTGGATTTCAACGGCGCAGGTTGCCGACAAAATCCTGCTTTTGGCCCGCACCACGCCAATTGAAGACGTCAAAAGGCCGACCGACGGTCTAAGCCTGTTTTACACAAAACTGGACCGCGATTACGTGGATGTGCGCGAGATCGAGAAAATGGGCCGCAAGGCAGTGGACTCAAACGAATTGTTCATCGACGGACTTCCAGTGCCCGCCGAAGATCTGATCGGAGAAGAAGGCCAGGGGTTCCGTCAAATCCTGCACAGCCTGAACCCTGAGCGCGCGCTGGTCGCAGCCGAATCCATCGGCATCGGGCGTAACGCCTTGAAACGCGCCGCAGAATACGCCCGCGAGCGGGTCGTATTTGACCGTCCTATCGGTCAAAACCAAGGTGTCCAGCACCCGTTGGCGGTCTCATGGGCCGAGCTTGAGTCGGCCAATCTGATGGCGATGCACGCCGCCACGCTTTATGATGCGGGCAAGTCCTGCGGCAACGAAGCGAACGCCGCCAAATATCTGGGGGCCGAAGCTGCTGTGAAGGCGACCCAGACCGCGCAGCTGACCTTTGGTGGCTTTGGTTATGCCAAGGAATACCACGTCGAGCGGCTGGTGCGCGAAGCAATCCTGTTCCGGCTGGCTCCGGTGACGCCGCAGTTGATCCTGTCGTTCATCGCCGAACATGCATTGGGTTTGCCGAAATCCTATTGAACGGACTGAAGGGGGCATTTCCCCCGAATCAGACCAGCCTTACCAAGGGTTTGTGCTTTGGGTTTGAGGTGGTTTTCTCGGTGGATTTATCGGTGGTTTTCTCGGTGGTTTTCTCGGTGGTTTTGCCATTGCAACGACTACCGGGCCACCCGCCTGCCCGGATACACAGCAAAAAACAACATGGATGTGCTTTTTGACTGCCGGAAATCAGGCGAATGGATCAGCTTTGTCGGCAAATCAATTGACGGGCGCAGGCTTATTCGCGCGCGCGCCCGGAAAACCGCAGGCCAAGTTCCGCGACCGCTTCGGGATTGACCAGTGAGCTGAGATCACCCGGATTCTGGTTAAGATAGACCGCCTTGACCACGCGCCGCATGATTTTCATATTACGTGTCTTTGGCAGATCAGGAACAAAGATAATGTCTTTGGGCCGGAACGGCGCACCGAGGCCGGCAACCACCACCTGAGACAGTTCAGCGCGGAGTTTGTCGGTTTCCTCAACGCCGGCGGCCGGAACGCAGACGCAGATGACCGCAGAGCCTTTGATTTCGTCCGGAGCACCGATGACAGCTGCCTCGAACACCTTGCCGGAGTCCAGGAGCAGAGTTTCGATCTCGGACGGCCCCGTGCGCTTGCCGGCAATCTTGAGCGTGTCATCCGAACGCCCATGAATGAACCATGAGCCATCAACATTGCGGCTGGCAAAGTCGCCATGAACCCACATGCCGGGGATGACATCCCAATAGCTGTCCAAATAGCGTTTGTTGTCGTTCCAAAGCCCGCGGGTCAGGCCGATGGACGGGCGTTTCATGACAAGTTCACCGATTTCACCGTTCCCGAGGCTATTGCCCACGTCATCCACAGCATCGGCACCGACGCCGGGTATCGGGCCTGTGAAAGCACAAGGAACAAGAGGGTGCGTAACCGTGGTGGTCAGGATCCCCCCAACTTCGGTTCCGCCTGAGTAATTCAAAAGCGGCACATTACCCTTGCCCACATGGTCAAACAACCAATGCCAGGCATCCGGGTTCCAGGACTCACCGGTCGACACAAAAACCCGAAGCGACGAGAGGTCAAACGGGTCCAGTTGTTCCGGACCGTTCGGCATCAGCGACCGCACGATGGTCGGCGCGATACCAAGGTACGAGACCTTGTAGTCCTGTATAAGGCGCCAGAACCGGTCTTTCTCAGGATAGTTCGGCGCGCCTTCGACCAGCACAACTGTACCGCCCATCAGCAAACCGCCATAGACAAGGATCGGACCGACCAGCCAGCCCATGTCGGACATCCACAAGAACCGGTCCTCGGGTTTGAAATCCATGCAGATGCCAAGATCAAGCGCCGTTTTCACCGGAAAACCACAATGGCTGTGAACAACGCCCTTGGGCTTGCCGGTGGTGCCGGAGGTGTAGATCAGCATAAAGGGGGCGTCAGCGTCCATTTCCTCGGTCGGGGCGTCTTCGGGAAGCCCGTCAACGAGATCATCCCACCAGTGATCCCGCCCATCCGTCCAGGCCACATCATTGCCCATATGACGGCTGACGATCACATGTTCGACTGTTGGCGATTGGCTGACGGCTTGGTCGACGACGACCTTGGCATCGACCACCTTGGCGCGGCGCGGTGATCCGTCGACTGTGATGACGGCTTTCGCGCCACCATCATTTAGCCGGGTTGCAACCGCATCCGCCCCAAAGCCCGAGAACATAGGCAGCACTACACCGCCAATCTTGGCCACTGCCAAAAGGGCAACAATGGCTTGTGGGACGTTCGGCAGATACATCGCCACCACGTCGCCCCGGCCCAGACCCAGTTTACGCAGCCCACCCGCCAGCTTTGAGGTTTCCCGGTGAAGGTCGCCATAGGTCCAGGTCAGACGGCCGCCGGTCTCGCCTTCCCACTCGATTGCAACCTTGTCGCGGGCCTCGCCTTCCAGCCACCGGTCAAGGCAGTTCAGAACCACGTTGGTCTTGCCGCCAACGCACCACTTCACGTGCTGAGGCCCCGCGCTGGTATCCATGACCTGATCATAGGGTTTGTAGAAACGATAGCCGATGAATTCCAGAAGAGCGGTGTTGAACCCCTCAAGGTCCGCGTTGGACCAGTCGATCAGTGCATTGTAATCCGCCATTCCACAGTGTTTCAGGAATGCTGTGAGGTTTGCATTTTCCAGCGTTTCCGAGCTGGGAGTCCAGACGACATCGTTTTGCGACATTCGCGTTTCCTTTTGTATCAGTTCCGGCACATCAATTCCGGCAGTTCAATCCTGGTCGATCAGCGTATCGCAGGCAACAAGGTCCACGATGAAGGCGGCCATATAGGCCTTCATCTCTTGATGCGCAGGCGAGACCTGATAGGCTTCGTGCGCCGCGTGGCTTTCGAATGTACCAACAACGGCGTGGGTGTATTGCTGCCGCCTGTCCGCAACGTTCGGGCAATGAGCATAGTTCACTATACCAGCACATTCCCTTCTCACCCGGTCTGTGTATGAGGCGATTTTCGCCATGAAGGAATCGTCAGCCGCATCGGTATATGACATCATAACAACATGCTGAAGCATTCATTTCACCTTCTTTTCGCTGGCGCGGCCAGTCTGCGCCGAAAAAGACATCAGAGTATTGGCAAACAGGCGCGGAATACACCTCCTGAAACCTGGTTTGATCCGCCTCTTCGTCATTGAACCATCAGGTATTTCTCGGCCACTTCCGGCGAGGCGTAAAATTCATCGACGCTGCCGTCCCACATGGTCATGCCGCGGTCGATCACATAGACCCGGTCGGCACATTTCTTGATCGTGTGCAGCGCCTGTTCGGAAATGACCATCGACACACCTTCTTTCTTGAGGTCGATGATTGCGTCCACCACCTCTTCGGCCACTTTGGGGGCCAGACCCTCATGCGGTTCGTCCAGCAGCAGCAGCTTGGGGTTGGTTAATAGCGAGCGGGCAATGGATAGCATCTGCTGTTCGCCGCCGCTCATCACCCCGGCCACGCGTGAGCGGTATTCGTGAAGTTGCGGGAACAGGTCATATACCTTTTCTACCGTCCAGCGATTGGCCCCGTCCCGTTTGCGCGGGTTTGGAACCCGCAGGTTTTCCGCCACCGTCAGGCTGGCGAACACACGCCGGTCCTGGGGCACATAGCCCACGCCCATCTGATTCACCTTGTGCGGCGGCATTCCGACAAGCGATGTGCCCTCGAACTCGACCGTGCCATCCGTCACCCCGATGAGATCCTGTACGATTGCCCGCAAGGTAGAGGTCTTGCCAACCCCGTTTCGCCCGATCAGGCAGACGACTTCGCCGGGATCAACTTTCAGATCAATCCCCAACAGCGCTTCGCTGCTGCCATAGGCAGCCTTCAGTCCTTCGATCCGCAGCATCAGTGATCGCCCTCCCCAAGATAAACTTTCTGCACCTCTTCATTGGCGGCGATTTCCTTGGGCGTGCCTTCAACAAAAACCGACCCGCGCACCATGACCGTGACCACCTCTGCAACCCTGAAAACGACGTCGATATCGTGTTCCACGAACAGCAGCGTCTTGCCGGTGCTTTCCACAAGCTCTACCACCATATCCATCAGATGGTGACGTTCCTTGATGCTCATCCCTGCCGTGGGTTCGTCCAGCAGCAACAGATCGGGATCGGCAGCTAGCGCCATGCCGAATTCCAGCCGCTTGCGGTCCCCGAGCGAAATGTTTTCAACCGTCTCGTTGGCCCTTGTATCCATGCCGACATTCCCGAGCATGGCATGCACCTCATCCTCCAGGTCCGAAAAAACCCGCGTGCTGAGGCTTGGCCAAGACCCGCGTGCCATGATGAAGGCTGACATCATGTTCTCGAACACAGTCATATGCAGGAAAGTCCGGCTTATCTGAAAGGTCCGGCTGATACCGCGTTTCGCCAGCGCGCTGGGCTGCAGTTTGGTGACGTCTTCACCCTTGAACAAGATCTGTCCCTCTGCTCCGGGAATCTGCCCCGCGACGCATCCGATAAAGGTGGACTTTCCGGCCCCGTTCGGGCCGATCAGGGCGCGGCGCTGTTTGGGTTGCAAATCGAAGGTCACATTGTCCAGCGCCACGAATTTTCCGAACGTCTTGCGCACAGCTTTTGCGCTTAAGATTGGCTGATTCATGGTTTGCCTCCCATTCCCAGCATAGTCTGAAGCCGTTTGATACCACCTGCCAGGCCGAACGGTGTCGCCAATACGATGAAGAGCAGGATCAATCCGACAACCAGCTCCCATTCCTGGATGACCAGCGGCACATAGGTCTTCAGCAGGGTATAGGCGATGGCACCGTAGATGCCACCAGCAAAGCTTTTCATCCCACCCAGAACCACCATAATCAGCGAATCCAGCGTGAAGCCGAGCCCGGCGTAATCAGGAAAGGCGTTGCCGTGGAAAACTGCAAAAAGCGTCCCCGCGATGCCCGCCAGGAAAGCGGAAATCGTGAAGGCGATAAGTTGTAACTGGCGCGGGTTCAGCCCGCTAGCCTCGGCACGGTAACGATCCTGCCCGACCGAACGGATAGCCAGACCCAGCGGCGAATGAATGACCCGCCACATGAACATCAGGCAAAGGATAACAATGGTCAGGGTGAATACGGCAAAATATTGCTCGCTCAGCCCGAAACGCGGCGTCATGAAGTCGGTGATGCCGGTATCTCCGCCGGTGAAATCATACCACTGGAACAGGACGGTAAAGGTGATCTGCCCGCAGGCAAGCGTCAGCATGGCAAAGTAGATCTCGGTCAGGCGGACGCACAGCGCCCCAAAGATAAGCCCCCCGATCATCGCCACAATCGGTCCGGCAAAGACCGCCAGTCCAACCGGAATATCCGCCCGTACAATCGCAAGGGTAAAGCCATAAGCGCCAAGGCCGAAATATGCTGCATGACCGAACGAGACCATATGACCATAGCTCATCAGCAGGTTCAGGCTGGACGCAAACAGCGCCATGATAAGGATTTCCGTCGCCAAAAGCGACATGCCCGCACCGCCCGCGAAGATAACGAGCAGTGCAACCGCGGCGCCCAGTGCAACGATGCGGAAGTCGATCTCGGACTTCTTTTTCATATCGGATTTCATGCTGTTCATCGAGCACCACCCCCTTGACGGCCGAGCGAACGGAATATCAGTACCGCCGCCATGATTAAGAAAGTCATTACCATGGCGAGACGTGGAAAATAGAGCACTCCAAGGGCGTTCATCACTCCCACCAGCATGGCGGCTGCAAGCGCCCCATAGAGATTGCCAAGCCCACCGATTACACAAACGATGAAGGCACCGACGATAACGGTTTCGTCCATCAGGTAATTCACGTCACCAAACGGGGATTGCAGCCCCCCTGCAAAGGCTGCCAGAAACGAGCCGACCCCAAAAACCGACGTGAAAACGAGTTTCTCGTTGATACCGAGAAGGGCGATCATACCCCGGTCATCCGTGGCTGCGCGCAACAGGATACCGGCCCGGGTGAACTGGATGACGCCGATCATGATCATGACAACCAAAAGCCCCGCCCCAAAAATCATGAAAGGGAAGATCGGGAAATAATTGTCACCAACAATCAGCGCGCCAATGAAAGCATCGGGCATTTGTACCGTGACGCTGTTTGCGCCCCAGATCATACGGACCACATCCCGGATGATGAAAACCAGCGCGATGGTGATGATAAGCTGCATCAACTCATCGGTATGATAAATCCGCCGCAAGACAAGAACTTCGAAGATAATTCCAATCAGGCCCACGATCAACGCGGCCGCGATAACGGCAATCGCAAATCCGACCAGCGAACCATCGGCGAATATCGGCACAATCTGATAGGCCAGAAACGCGCCCAGCATATAAAGCGAGCCATGCGCAAAATTGATGATCCGGGAAACACCGAAAACAAGCGTCAGTCCCGAGGCAATCAGGAAAAGCATCATGCCTTCCATCAGACCATTTATGAGTTGTACTGCGAACATTAGAGCCTCTCATACAGAAATCCCGGGCGGGTTCAGGAACCGCCCGGGACAATTTCAGATAGCAACCACCAGCTTCAGTTGGCGGCATTCCGGATAGCTGTGATGGCATCTTCCGACAACATCAGGTCTTCGCCTGAAAAGCGTTGAATGTCCGTCAGCACCGGGAAACCGTACTCGCTGTTAGTGTCGACCGAACCGGTATAAGACGCCGTGTTCATCTGGCCGTCAAAACCACGAACCGTCAGCCCGTCGCCACGCAGACCGTCATAGGAAATCTCGGTAATTGATTTCAGGATTGCAGCAGGTTCGACACTGCCGGCAGCTTCTGCAGCGGCGGCATAGAACATCAGACCGTCATATCCAGAAACCGCCCAATCAGCCGGGTAGTTACCGTATTTGGCCTTGTAGGCGTCGACAAATTCCGCTGTACCCTTGTTGTCCATCAACGCATTGAACGGGGCACGTGCCACGCCATAGATGTTGGACGACGGCATTGATTTGCCGATACCCTGCATCGCGTCAACAGTCATCAGAGTAACCAGATTCGACTTGGCGAACAGGCCGAAACCGGTGCCTTGTTTGACCAGATTCACCAGACCGCCGCCAAAGACTGCGGCGAAAACAACGTCAGGCTTCTTGCTGAGCGCCGCAGTGATATAGGGGCTCATGTTTTTCTCACCGATCTTCGGGTAGATCGGATCGTTGATAGTCATGTCCGGACGCAGTTGGGCCAGAGTTTCGGTGAACGCTTTGACCGAAGTGTGACCCCATTCATAGTCAAAACCCATCGGTGTGACGGATTTCCATTCTTCATGCGACGCAACCAGTTGAGCGGCGGCGTTGGCATCCATCATCGCATTGCCCTGAGTCTGCCAGAAATTTGGCTGGTAGGACTCAAAATTGGCTTTTTGGGTGTTGCCGAGGGTTGAATAGAACGGCGTGCCGGTTTCCTTGGACACAGCCGATATTGCCAGCATCACCGAAGACGAACAAACGCCGGTCAGAACATCAATGTCTTCGTTGATGATGACTTCGCGGGCAAGTTTTGCGCCTTCGTCCGGTTTGGTTTTGCTGTCGCGTTTGATCAGCTCGACCTGCCGACCCAGAATGCCACCACCGGCATTGAGCTGTTCAACCGCCAGTTCGACGCCATGAAGATTGCTTTCAGCCAGCGATCCACAGGGGCCGGACAGGCCACCCACGAAACCGACCTTGACCGGGTCGTCCGCTGCAAACGCAGCGCCAGCTAACATGGTGGCGGCTACGCCCGTTGCAATCGAAAGCAATAGCCTTCTTTTTTGAGTGTCTACCATAGATACCTCCCAGGTGTGAATAGACGGGTTACAATACGTGTTGTTCTTGCGAAATTTCGGGTTGCGTATTCCTCTGAATGTGGCACCGCCCTCTCTAGATCAATCGGCAACACGTTCTGCAGCTTCGGCGTTGCTACAAAAAAACTGAGACTTTCGAGTCGATTTCTGACAATAGACAATGTATTGCCATACTAACACCTCTGGTCGTGATTGCCAATTTATCTGCTAGTCCGCACATTTTGATC
>JAHRVZ010000270.1 GCA_019090405.1 Paracoccaceae bacterium | reverse complement strand
TTGGGGCCGCTACCCACGGGCAGCATTCAGGCGGGTATGGTGAAAAGGTATCACGGCAGCTTCCCAAGCTTTAGTTACGGGTTCAATTCCCGTTACCCGCTCCAGCGATCTTTATCATTGGCTTTTATAGGTCTCGCGCAAGAGGCGAATGGGTCGCAATATTGACCAGCAGTTTGCCTATTTCACGCTCGGTACGATTTGCAGATAGTCCGCGATTGCCGCACGATCGTTGGGCGTGGCTTTGGCCAGATTTTCAATCACCAAAGCCATATGTCCACCGGCACTGTCAAAATCCGGAGTAAATCCGGTTTCAAAGTAATAGATCACATCTTCCTTCGACCACGTCAGCGCCGCCGGTGTCAGGTTTGGAAAGCTCCCCTTGCTGCCGGGGACAGGTCCACCGGCAAGCCAATGATCCCGTTCCATACCACCAAGCAGATTTCGTGGAGTATGACATTCACCGCAATGGCCAAGGGCTTCGACCAGATAACGCCCACGTTCCTCGGCAGCGGTGGTTGTGGTTTGGACAACCCATTTGTCTGACATGAACAGGAATTTCCAGCCGCCCAGCGACCGGCGGATATTAAACGGAAAACCCACATCCTGTGGCTGGCTTGGTGTGGTGCTGGCCGGGAGTGTCGCCAAAAACGCATGCAAATCAACAACATCCTGCAGGCTGGCTTTGTTGTAGGATGTATAGGGGAATACCGGGTAATAATGCTGCCCTTCTGGTGACACGCCTTTGGTCATGGCGTTGGCCAGATCCAAGGCGCTCCAGTCGCCGATGCCTTCGGTCGGGTCAGACGAGATATTGGGGGCGATAAACGTGCCAAAATCAGACGGGAAACTTTGCCCGCCCGACAAGATCAGCTTGGCGTCATCCTTGGCATCCGGGGCCGCGTGACAGGAGGCACATCCGGCTGCCCAAAACACCGATTCTCCGTGGGCAACATCCGGCGTCAGTCCGGCCAGCGCATTCTCAGGCAGTGTTTGTGGCCGCGTTATGAACCAAAAAACGCCCAGACCACAAATTGCAATCAGGACCAACAGCACAAACAATCGGCGCATCAAATCAAACTTTCTATCAAAGTTTCGATGGCCCGGTTAACAGGCCATCGAAGTCAGACCAAAGTATTCTCTACTCTTCCTGACGATAGGCCTTGTGACACGCTCCGCAAGCCCCTCCAAGTGCTTTCATGGCGCCTTGCAATGCTGCCAGATCGGTCCCTGCGGCCGTATCCATTGCCGCAGTCGCAACGCCAAGCGCTTTGCCTTTTTCCACAACATCCGGATATTTTGTCCAGATTTCAGGAAGCGCCTTGCTGTCCGGGTACGACCCGTTATCCGACCCTTGTGGCCACATTCCTGCCTGGCTCATGCTGGACAATGCCAATAGATTTGCAGCAGAGGAGCTGGCAGCTTCTGCATCATAGGGCACAGCGCCTTTTGCCATCGCTCCGAGTGCGCCAAGGTTAAAGGCATAAAGCTGCATCAACGACTGGCGCGCTTTGATGGCCCCTTCGGTGGCCTGATCAGCAAATGCCGATCCAGCAACAAGGCTGGCGACTAAAGTCAATGAAAGTCCGGTACGTTTCATAGTAAATCCTTCCGGGAGTTAGGTGGGAATGAAACAAGCGTTAGAATAAAGGCAAAGTGTAACCTGTCGAATTTTTCATACCATTAGTCAATTTTGCATGTTACCTGTTAATTTATGCACAGAGATAATTGGGACGATCTTCGCTTTGTTCTTGCGGTTGCTGATTCTGGTTCAGTCAGCGCGGCGGCCCGGAATCTTGGCGTCAATCACGCCACAGTTTTACGCCGTGTTGCTGGTTTCGAAGACCGGTTGAATACCGCCTTGTTTGAGCGCAACGCCAAGGGCTATCGAGTGCCGCCTGATCGAATGCAGGTTGTTACAGCTCTGCGCGAGGTGCAGGATTCGATTTTGGCCGTCGAGCGCGTGCTGAAAGGTGCGACAGAACCATTGCGCGGTGAACTTAACGTGACTTCTACCGATACATTCTGCCAAAAAGTGTTGCCTGAAATCATTGCTGGTTTTAGCGATCAGGCGCCAGATCTAAGGATCAATCTGGTCTGTACCAACGCGCATGTCGACTTTGACCGTTTGTCCGCTGACATAACAGTGCGCCCTGCGGGTCAGCTTGCAGATGGATTGTTTGGCGATGTTGCCTGTAATTTGGGATTTGGTGTTTTCAAACGTAAAGGCACAGAAACAAATCGTTGGCACGACTTGCAGGGACCGCTTGCGGGGTCATTACCGGCCAAATGGATGCGTGAAACTCTTCCGACGGATCAAATTATTCAAGGTGCCGATAGCTTTTTGGTACTGAAGGAGTTGGCAGTATTCGGAGCAGGAATGTCAATCTTGCCCCATTTTATCGGGCGTGAAGACCCGCGTTTGATCGAAATACCTGACATCATGCCCGACACGAATATCGACATCTGGGTCGCAAGCCATTCTGATCTGAAAAATTCACCGCGTATTCGCGCCGGGCAGGCTATGCTGCTTGTCGGCATAAAACAACAAGCCCTGCGGCTAGGTGGATTATAACCTAACGAAACCCGTTGTTGATCCCGTTCAAAGTATGCGCGCCCGGACAAAGTTCTTTTTCATTCAGGCTGTTAAGCGGCGTTTCTGTGGTATTCAGTATATCGTGCATATCGCGATACGTCGGGTCACAATACAACAGTCCAGTCAGAATTTCACCGTTTTCACGGTGTTTGTGTATGGCACCCAAACTGCTTTGCCGATCCCGTGCATCAAACCCGTTTGAACCTTTGTGCAACCGAATAATCGAACCGTCATGCAGGCAAATGTCGTTGCTTTCACCTTCGCCATAGCTCGTGGTGATGTCGCTGGCGACAGGTACAAAGTCTGCAATCAGGCCTTCTTGTACATGCTCACGAACATAATCATAGCTGCGGGTTGAAGTTGCGTGGTTGTTGAATGTCACACAGGGCGAAATGATGTCGATAAAGGCGAAACCTTCGTGACAAATCGCGGCCTTAAGCAGCGGCACCATTTGTTCTTTGTCGCCAGAAAAACTGCGCGCTACAAAAGTCGCGCCCAATTCCAATGCCATGGTGGCCAGATCAATGTCGGGCCACAGAACCTTGTTGCCCTTTTTGGTGGTCGATCCGCGTTCAGCAGTGGCCGCCATTTGCCCCTTGGTAAGCCCATATACGCCGTTATTGGCAACGATATAGGTCATATCCAGCCGCCGTCGAACCACATGCGCGAACTGTCCCAACCCAATGGACGCAGTGTCACCGTCACCGGACATTCCGATGTATTTCAGCGATCGGTTGGCCATGCCAGCACCGGTCGCAACAGACGGCATGCGACCATGAACCGTGTTAAACCCATGCGATTGATTGAGAAAATAGGTGGGCGCTTTGGACGAGCACCCGATCCCTGACAGTTTCGCGATTTTATGCGCCGGAATAGAAAGCTCAAACACCGCCTGCACCAGCGCCGCGCCGACCGCGTCGTGCCCACATCCTGCGCATAAGGTGGATAGTGATCCTTCATAATCGCGATGGGTCAGCCCCAGTTCATTGCGCGCCAGCCTTGGGTGGTGAAATTTGGATTTGAGAAAGCTCATGATCCGGTCCTCTTGGTGTTTCGTTTCACCGGAGTGGCGATGATATTTTGCAGAATAAACTGGCTGATAAACGTGGCGGTGATCGGCATCCCGTCATAATGCGTAACCTTGACGAGTTTGGCGGGGTTTTGTTCCAGTTCCATGATCAACAACTTGCGCATCTGCCCTTCGCGGTTCTGATCAATGACAAACACCTGGTCATGGGCGTCGATGAAGTCCTGAACCGGTTGGCCAAATGGAAAGGATTTAATGCACATCCCATCGATGTAATGCCCCTGCTCTGCCAGCAAATCAAAGGTTTCGGTTATCGCCACATCAGACATGCCGTAATAGATCACGCCAGTGCGTGAGCCGCTATTGGCGGGATGCAAGATCGGTTGTGGCAGATAATTGACAGCCGTTTCAAATTTACGCTCAAGGCGCTGCATGTTTTTGACGTATTCATCGCCTTTTTCCGTATAGATCGCAAATTCGTCGCGCGATGTTCCACGGGTGAAGAATATGCCCTTGTCCGGATGTGTGCCGGGATAGGTACGGTAACAAATACCGTCGCCATCTACGTCCAGATAGCGGCCAAATTGTTCAACTTCGTCAAGCTGTTGTTCGTTCAGAACCTTGCCGCGATCATAACTTTGCTTGTCGTCCCAGGTCAGGGCATCTGACAGTTGGTCATTCATGCCAAGATCAAGGTCGCTCATCAGGATGATTGGGGTTTGCAATTGTTCTGCCAGATCAAATGCTTGTGCCGACATGTTAAAGCATTCGGCAGGCGAGGACGGGAACAAAAGAACCTGTTTGGTATCCCCATGCGAGGCGTAGGCGCAGGTCATCACATCTGATTGCTGCGTGCGCGTTGGCATGCCCGTTGACGGACCCGCGCGTTGAACATTCACCAAAACCATCGGGACTTCGGCAAAATAGGCCAACCCCAGAAATTCAGACATAAGCGATATGCCCGGACCGCTGGTGGCCGTAAACGAACGCGCACCGTTCCAGCCGGCCCCAATGGCAATACCGATAGCAGACAGTTCATCCTCGGCCTGCATAATCGCGAAATTGTTTTTGCCCGAAGCCGGATCAATCCGCAGACGTTTGCAGTATTTTTCAAAGTTCTCAACAACCGACGTGCTGGGAGTGATCGGATACCAGCCAACAACCGTCGCGCCGCCATAAACAGCCCCCAGACCGGTTGCGGTGTTTCCATCAATCAGGATGCGTGACCCGACTTTGTCCGTCGCTTCCAGACGGATCGACAACGGGCAGCTAAAGTGAGTTGTGGCATATTGATACCCAAGCTCAAGCGCATGCACGTTTGGAGCGACCAGTTTTTCTTTTCCTTTAAACTGATCCGCGA
This sequence comes from Paracoccaceae bacterium, assembly GCA_019090405.1. GTDB lineage: Bacteria > Pseudomonadota > Alphaproteobacteria > Rhodobacterales > Rhodobacteraceae > NORP181. The sequence continues at coordinate 4,736 of JAHRVZ010000270.1, read as the reverse complement.
CGAGACCTTTGAGAACACTAAAGTCAATATCCAAAAGTGCAGCCAAAGCACCGACATAGATGACGTTCTTAAACAACTGCCTTAAGTTTGGCGCCTGATATTCGCGCAGACAAATCTCGGAAATGGGCATGCCGAGAAACGTAATGTCCTGTCGCATCAGAGCCGGATCAATCTGGCGGCTTGAATCGTAAAATAGAAAGCCTCCGGGCCGGACGTTCCGCACATCATCAGCCATGCTTTGGGCATTCATCGCCACTACGATATCAGGCGATCCCTCACGCCGCGCCATGTAATCCTTGGCACTGACGCGCACGTCATACCATGTTGACATGCCCTGAATGTTGGACGGAAAGATATTGGCGGGACTAACCGGAATACCCATGCGAAAAATTGCCTTTGCAAACATACTGTTGGCACTGGCAGACCCGGTGCCATTGGTATTGGCAAATCGGATGACGCATTCGTTAACGGATTTAATCGAAGCCATGGCTATGTTGCCCTATCTGCTTGGAACAGGAATTTCTGCATATCCCATGCCCCGGTCGGGCAGCGTTCGGCACAGAGGCCGCAATGCAGGCATACGTCTTCGTCTTTGACCATCACCTTTTGGCTTTTGAGTTGCCCCGAAACATAAAGATCGCGTTCGCTTTCATCTGCTGGAACGATCAATCGGCTGCGCAGATCGTCTTCGTCGCCGTTGGTCACGAAATTGATGCAATCCATTGGGCATATGTCCTCGCAGGCGACACACTCGATACACAGATCTTCTGAGAAAACTGTTTGCACATCACAACTTAGACAACGCGCGGCTTCGCTAAGCGCCAGTTTTTCATCAAACCCCAGTTCGACTTCGGCAGTGATATCTTCAAGCGCCTGTTCCAGATTGATGATTGGCACGACGTTGCGCTCTTCGTCGGAAATGGCCGATTGGTAAGACCATTCGTGAATACCCATTTTCTGAGAAGTCAGCGTATAGTCACCAATCGGCACGTCATTCACATCGCGACCATCGGTCAGATACCGGTGAATTGACGCTGCCGCCTGATGTCCGTGTGAGACTGCCATGATGATGTTTTCAGGGCCAAAAGCAGCATCCCCGCCGAAGAATACCCGCTCATTGGTGGACTGGAACGTGTCACGATTGACCACGGCCATATCCCAGTCGTCAAACTGAATACCCAGATCGCGTTCAATCCACGGCAGGCTGACATCCTGACCAACTGCGACCAGAACCAGATCACATTCGACCAATACCGGGTCTTCGCCGGTTGAAACCAAACGACGTTTTCCTTTTTCCCAATGGGTTTCAACCCTGTCAAATTCAACGCCAATAAATTTACCATTTTCAACAACATAGCGCAGCGGCGTGTGGTTCGGAATGATCGAGATCGCCTCGGCAACAGCGTCTTCGCGCTCCCATGGAGAGGACTTCATTTCATCATAGGACGACCGAACGATGGCTTTGACATCCTTGGCCCCCAGTCGCAGCGCGGTACGGGTGCAATCCATTGCCGTGTTACCACCGCCCAGAACCACAACCCGTTTTGGGGCTTCGTCAATATGCTCAAAGGATACCCCGGCAAGCCAGTTGATCCCGATTTTGACGTGATCACCCGCCTCTTTCAGGCCCGGCAAATCAAGCGGTCGGCCGTTTGGCGCACCGGTGCCAACAAACACAGCATCGAAATCTTCGTCCAGAATGGCCTTTAGACTGTTAACTTCGTTGCCGAAACGTGGCTCGACACCCATGTTCAGAACAAGGTCGACTTCGGAATTGATCACCTCTTCTGGCAAACGAAACGTCGGGATTTGCGAGCGCATCATCCCACCCGCCCTTGCGTCGCGTTCAAACAGCGTCGTTTCATAGCCCAAAGGCATCAGATCACGCGCCACAGTCAGCGACGCGGGCCCCGCGCCTACCAAGGCGATCCGTTTGCCGTTTTTCTTGGTCGGAATGATCGGCAGCCGGTCCTGAATGTCACCCTTATTATCCGCAGCAACCCGTTTCAGACGGCATATCGCTACGGGTTTTTCCTCGACCCGCTGGCGTCGGCACGCGGGCTCGCACGGGCGATCACAGACGCGGCCAAGGATGCCGGGAAATACGTTGGCCTCCCAGTTCACCATGTAGGAATCGGTATAACGGCGGGCCATGATCAGACGAATATATTCTGGAACAGGTGTGTGCGCCGGGCAGGCATACTGACAGTCGACCACCTTATGGAAATGGGTCGGATCAATGGTATTTGTCGGCTTCATACTGGCATCTTCACTTCAAGATTAGCTGGCTTCTTTGTCGAATTCGCGTCGCAGAGAGTCGTTTTCCACGCAGTTTTTTGGGATTAACAGCACCGTCTGAAATGGTTTGCAATAACTTTCTGATTTATCACGTAATTGTTCTCGAACTTGCGACAAAACCGTGCCGAGAATGCCGATAATTGGCTTTTCGTGTCGAACTAGAACCAATCAGTTCAATTATAACGCTCAGGACATCAGATTGTTTACAGCTTTAAGATGCTTTTTTGCGAATTTTCAGTCCCTCGCCAGCGCGCGCAACCACTGCAACACCCGATCACAGGAACGACCCGGTGAAAAGCGGCGCACATAGTAATCTGCGGTCAATATTAGCGGCTGCGCGAACACCTCGACGAGCTTGCCTGACCGCAGGTATTGATTGATAAACGGGCGCCGACCCAACATGATGCCATTCCCATGTAGTGCCGTTTCGATGGCGATCACCGATCCATCCACCATCAGGCCGCGCGGAGCTGCTATATCCTTTGGCCCATGTCGCCGGACCCAGCGATGCCAGTCATCATCATAACCCAGAATATGCACCAACTCACATCCAATTATGTCGCCAGCGGTTTTCGGTCGTGGCGTGCGTGCAAGCAAATCAGGCGATGCCACCGGCGTGATTGTCGCGCTCAAAAGCTTTTCGGTTTTTGTATCACTTACATCCTGAGCCGATACAAATATCTCAAGATCAGCCCCCTCTGCGTGTCCGGTTTTCTGTTCAGAGTCAAGGGTTTGCAGGCGCAAGGTAATCTCAGGATTTGCCGCATGAAACGCACCAACCCTGGGGGCAAGCCACAGTGTTGCGATGCTTGACGTACACCGGATGGTCACAGTCTGATTGGGCCGACCCGGAAAAAGCTGATCTGTCACCGAATCCAGCCGGTCAAGTGCTTCGTGCACAGCACTTAGATAGGCCGACCCCGCACTAGTCAGAGCCAGCGAACGATGGCCGCGCACAAACAATGGACTGCCCAGATCACGTTCAAGACTACGTATCTGCTGACTGACTGCGGCCTGCGAGATATTAAGCTCTGCCGCGGCCCGCGAAAAACTAAGCCTGCGGCCGGCAATGTCGAATGTGCGGAGCATGTTCAGTTTGGGGCGTTTCATCGGCGCGCTTTGCATAAGTTGTACTTATGCAAGATGACAGCAATCATTGTTTGTCGCAAGCCGGCAATGTTGCCTAGATTACAATCAGAAAGCCATGAAAACAGTGGGGTTCAGATGCAGTATTTCTCATATTTATCAGAGAAGGACATCGCATATGTGCATGCAGCTTCTCTTGAGATTCTGGCAGAGACCGGGTTGCTGGTGCGAAATCAAAAAGCCCGCAACCGGTTTGCGGAACATGGTGCGATTGTAGATCACGAAACCGAACTGGTCCGCATCCCGGCGAATGTGGTCGAGCATTATCGCAAGTGGGTGCCTCCCAGAATCACATTGCGGGGCCGTGATCCTGCCTATGACGTGACCTTACCGCGCGAATTGCCAGTTGTCGCGACCGCCAGTTCTGCGCCCGATATCGTTGATCCGGCTACGGGTGTTTGTCGGCGCGCAACTTCAAAGGATATTGCCCGGATCGCCCAGTTGGTGAACACGCTGGAGGGATTTGATCTGTTCTCGATCTCGACGTTGGCAGATGATGCACCAAAAGATCAGTTCAGCCTGACGCGATTTTATACGGCACTGAAAAATTGCGTCAAACCAGTGCGCACGTCGGTCTATGACATACGCGAGGCGAAACAGGTGATCCGGTTAGGAGAGCTGATTGCCGGATCAAAAGAGGCGTTTTGGAAGCGGCCGTTCATCAATTTCGGCTATTGCTCGATCGTGTCGCCGCTGACGATGGATTACGACAGCACCGAAACCATGATGTATTTCGCCGAAAACGGCATCACGGCCTATGGCACCATCGCGCCGATGGGCGGGCTTAGCACACCGCTGTCCCTGCCCGGCATGTTAACGATCATGAATGCCGAGTGGCTTGCCGTGGCGGTTCTGGCGCAGATGAGCAAACCGGGAACTGCGCAGATTTACAACTTTTTGCCGGTGTTTGCCGACATGCGAGATGGCGCCTATGCGCCCGGCGCGATTGAAATTGGTATGATGAATTCGGCGGTCTGTCAGATGGCGCGGTTTTATGACGTGCCAGCGGGGGGTTATCTGGGGCTGACCAATTCCAAGGTAGCGGATGCGCAATCGGGCTTTGAGAAGGGCATGTCGCCACTGATGGGTGCCATGTCGGGTGCGGATTTCATTGTCATGGGGGGCTTGCAGGACGCGCTGATGTCGTTTGATTTCGGTCAGTTGATGATCGACAATGAAATTGCCCGAATGATCAAGAAAGTACGCGGTGGTTTTGGGTTTTCCCACGAAGCCGTGTGTTTGCAAGACATCAAAGACACCGGTCCCGCTGGCATGTTTGCCGACAACCCGAC
>JAHRVZ010000269.1 GCA_019090405.1 Paracoccaceae bacterium | reverse complement strand
TTGACCCTGTCCAAATTCGACTTTCAGGGAAAACCCCACATTTTCTATGATGACCATTTGCAATTGTTGCGTCGTTCGGATTGCTTTGTTGCTCGCAAAATATGGCCGCACGCCGATAGATTGTATCAGGTGTTTCTTGCGGACAGTTCGATGGCGATGAAACGTACAGAGCCAAACCCCGGCAAAATTGACCGGATTTTTGCCAAAGCGGTTGAGCGTCGAACACGCGGACGTCCAGGGCTGTATATGCAAAGTCGGATGCCTAATGTGGGTTGGGAAAACGGGATTACGGCTAATCCTTACTCGATGTTTCAGGGTTTTGCAGAACTGTTTGATGATTTCGATATCTGGCTGAACAAAGCGACCGGAGCGCGCGTTCATGGCCATCTTTACGCACCAGAACGCGCGAATTTGGCCGGAGGGCAGACGCTGGTGAACGGTGCATTGTGTGACAGCGCAAAACTGCGCGATTACCAACCAGAATCGTTCCTGACCAGTCTGATCTGGAACATGCGCGGTGAACGCCAATGTTTCCAGTTTGGGCCGGGCGATAATCAGGCGATCAACCATATAGTAGCCCGTGACCCAAACGCGCAAATCTCGGTGATAACCGGGGCTTGGGCGGTGCCATTGTTCAGGTCAAACCGCGATTTTGGCACCCTGCGCAGAGAGGCGGCAATTTTGCAAAAAATTGAGAGCGATCATTTGGATGTTCTGCGGTCCGCACATGCCAAGGCTCGGATTCGCATCTGGACGATGGCAGAATTCATCGAGGCTCCGATGGAGCCGCTTCAGACCATCATTGATGAGATCGGGCAACTCACCCCGCGTCGCCTAAGCGAAGCACCCACGATGGTTTCACTGGATGGCTTTGGTCAATTCCTGCAGAATCTCAAGAACCAGGGTATGCATCCGTATCTGATGGGTGACTTCCCGGTCGAACAGGAATTTGTGAATTTACCCAAACCTGCCCGCAAACCCTATTTGGTGAGATAGCAAGCGATGACTGATCGTTATGACTATTTCATCGTATTTGCTGAAATGCGGACTGGTTCGAACTTTTTGGAATCAAATCTGAACGCGTTTGACGGGTTGATCTGCCATGGCGAAGCCTTCAACCCTCACTTTATCGGCTACCCGAATAAGACCGAATTGCTGGGTATCACGCAAGACATGCGCGATACGTCTGCGCAGCGGCTGATAACGGCGATTTGTGATGAACCCGGCGCACTTGGGGGGTTTCGGTTTTTTCACGACCATGATCCCAGGGTATTGGATATCGCGTTGGAAGATCCCCGTTGTGCCAAGATTATTCTAACTCGCAACCCTTTAGAGAGCTACATATCGTGGAAAATTGCGCAGGCAACAGGGCAGTGGAAACTGACCAACATCAACCGGCGCAAGGATGCCAAGGCCCGGTTTGATAGCGCTGAATTCAATCGACATGTCGAGGTATTGCAAGGCTTTCAGGTGTTGCTGCTGAACAAATTGCAAATCACCGGCCAAGCCCCGTTTTATCTGGCATATGAAGACCTGCAAAACGTTGACATAATGAACGGATTGGCCCGCTGGCTGGGCATAGACAGCCAGCTTGATGGATTGGACAAAAGCCTGAAACGGCAAAATCCCAGCCCCTTGGTCGAAAAAGTTTCCAATTTGCGCGAGATGTCGGATGCGTTGGCCAGTTTGGATCGGTTCAATTTGTCCCGAACTCCTAATTTTGAACCGCGTCGCGGCCCAAACGTGCCCAGTTATGTCATCGGCGCAAAAACTTCGCTGCTGTATATGCCGATACCCGGCGGACCCGATGATACCGTAGCGGCATGGCTGGCAGCGCTGGATGACGGGACCGTTGAAGGGTTGCAAACCAAGATGAACCAAAAGCAATTGCGCCAATGGAAACGTCGCAATCGCAATCATCGCAGTTTCACAGTCCTGCGCCACCCGCTGGCCCGGAGCCATTCCACGTTTTGCCGCAATATTCTGTCGACCCGTGAACATAGATTTGGCCGGATACGGGACACATTGCGCAAGCGCTATAAGCTACCTCTTCCGGCCGGTGAACCGACCAAGGACTATACCCGCGCAGATCACAAAAAGGCGTTCAAAACCTATCTTGAGTTCGTCAAGTCCAACCTATCCGGGCAAACTGCAATCCGCGTTGATGGCACGTGGAATACGCAATGGGCGGCCCTGTCCGGTTTTGGCGATTTTAACTTGCCTGACTATATTCTGCGAGAAGACGAAATGCCTAAAATGCTGGTGCAAATTGCACAGCAAGCTGGTCATCACGCGCCTGCCATTCCTGTTCCCGATGATCCGGATGCGCCATATGCATTGTCAGACATCTATGACGATGAGATCGAAGCGCTGGCAGCAAGTGCTTACCAGCGTGACTATTTGATGTTTGGATTTGGACCCTGGGGCAAACCCTGAGTAATCGTTTTATGCAGCCTGAACAGACTGAGACTCGGCCAAAATAGCGTATAGCGTTGTAGCATCCAAATTGGCCCGCAGCTTTGCGCAAAGAGATGGCTCGCGCAATGTGCGTGAAACCAAAGCCAAGGCCTTTAGATGTTCAACCCCAGCATTTTCAGGGGCAAACAAAGCAAATGCGATGTCGATCGGCTGCCGATCTATTGACCCAAAATCAATGGGTTTTTCCAGCATCACAAATATTCCGGCAATAGCGTCAAGATTGGGCAGCCGTGCATGTGGCAACGCAACCCCATGGCCCACACCAGTTGGGCCAAGGTTTTCGCGTTCCAGCAATGCTTCTACCGTGTTAGCTGCATCCAGCATATAGGCGTTTTGCGCCAGGTCGCCAATGTCCTGAAACAGGCGCTTTTTGCTCGATGCAGCGGACAATACCTTAACGGCCTCGGGTTTGAGGATGTCGGTAAGTTCCATTTATTACTTGC
>JAHRVZ010000268.1 GCA_019090405.1 Paracoccaceae bacterium | reverse complement strand
TTGAATCTTGTGCTGTTGCCGGACCCGACAATGTCAGAGCGATTGTCAAAGCAATTGTTGATGGGATGCGTCTCATATCGATGTCCTGCCTGCTAGTTTAGCCATCGCAAGTGTTGCGAGGCTTCTCAAAATTAGGCGACTCAGCGCGCGGGGGCAATGTCTTTTGCAGCATATCTCTTTCCCTTGGCCGTTGATCTGTTAAATGGCAGGTCAGGATTTAGTTTGAAAGAACATCATGGCCGACCGATTTCGAGTGACATTGGCGCAACTTAACCCGGTTGTTGGGGATTTGGCAGGCAATGCCGCCAAAGCCCAGAGCGCCTGGGAACAGGCGCGCGACGCCGGGGCCGATCTGGTGGCGCTGCCTGAAATGTTTATCACCGGCTATAATGCGCAGGATTTGGTGATGAAGCCTGCCTTTTATATTGCCGCTATGGACGCAGTGCATGCCCTTGCCCTTGAATGTGCAGACGGTCCTGCATTGGCCATTGGCGGTCCATGGGTTGAAGGAACCGAACTGTTCAATGCTTATTTTGTCCTTAAGGGGGGTAAAATCAGCAGCACTACACTGAAACACCATTTGCCAAATGAAACCGTCTTTGACGAGGTGCGTATATTTGATGCCGGACCTTTGGGCGGGCCGTATTCTGTCAACAACACCCGCATTGGCAGCCCGATTTGCGAAGATGCCTGGCACGAAGACGTGGCCGAAACGCTGTCTGAATCCGGGGCCGAGTTTCTGTTAGTGCCTAACGGTTCTCCCTATTACCGCAACAAATTCGAAACCCGTCTGAACCATATGGTGGCACGGGTGGTCGAAACCGGCCTGCCGCTGATCTATCTGAATATGGTTGGCGGTCAGGACGATCAGGTGTTTGACGGCGGATCGTTCGTGCTGAATCCCGGCGGCAAACTTGCTGTGCAGATGCCGCTGTTTGTAGACGCAGTAACCCATGTCGATCTTGAAAGAACGGACGAAGGCTGGCGTGTAATCGAGGGCGAAATACACGATCACCCGGATGATTGGGAACAGGATTACCGGGTGATGGTAAACGGTTTGCGTGACTATCTTGCCAAAACCGGGTTCAAAAAGGTGCTTTTGGGTCTGTCAGGCGGCGTCGATTCGGCGATTGTTGCGGCGATTGCGGTGGATGCTCTGGGGGCCGACAACGTGCGTTGCGTGATGCTGCCGTCTGAATACACCTCACAAGAGTCGCTGGATGATGCCGAAACCGTCGCTAAAGCACTGGGCTGTCGTTACGATTATGTGCCCATTGCCGAGGGGCGTTCCGCGATCACCAATACTCTTGCCGCTTTGTTTGAAGGGCATGAACCGGGATTGGCCGAAGAAAACATACAATCCCGCCTGCGTGGTCTGCTGTTAATGGCGATGAGCAACAAGTTTGGCGAAATGCTGCTGACCACCGGCAACAAATCCGAAGTGGCGGTGGGATACGCGACCATTTATGGCGATATGGCGGGTGGGTATAATCCGATCAAAGACCTTTATAAAACCCGTGTGTTTGAAACCTGTCGCTGGCGCAATGCCAATCACCGTGACTGGATGATGGGCCCGGCAGGCGAGGTGATTACACCCAATGTCATCGACAAACCGCCCACTGCGGAACTACGCGAGGATCAAAAAGACAGCGACAGTCTGCCGGATTATCCGGAACTGGATGCGCTGCTGAGTATTCTGGTGGATCAGGATGGATCAATCGCCGATTGCGTGGCAGCAGGGTTTGAACGCGAGACCGCCAAAAAGGTCGAACATCTAATCTATATCAGTGAATACAAACGGTTTCAGTCCGCTCCGGGTGCGCGTTTGACCAAGCGGGCATTTTGGCTGGATCGGCGCTATCCGATGGTCAACCGGTGGCGTGACCCAAGCTGAATGTGATCCTAACGGCTTGATATTTTGGCCGTTTCACTTTCAGATCCGGTCGCCAAATCCGCAAGGATCGGGCAATCCGGGCGGTGATCTCCGGTGCATTCATTGATCAGATGTGACAGCGTTCCGTGCATTTCTGTCAGCTCGGCCAGTTTCTGATCAATCTTTCCAAGATGATCTTGCGCAATCGCTTTGACATCAGCGCTGGCGCGGCTTCTGTCATTGTAGAGCGCCAGCAAATTTCGACAGTCATCTATCGAAAACCCCAGTGAGCGAGCCCGCCCCAGAAAGGCAAGTTTGTGCAAGTCGGTTTTGCGAAAAGACCGATAGCCATTGTCACTGCGTAAAGGTTCAATAAGTCCGATATCTTCATAGTAACGTATGGTCTTTGTTGGCAATCCGGACAGGCGCGATACGTCTCCAATGTTCATTCTGTTCTCCCTTATTCGGCAGCTGCCGGATGTAGTTTTGCCAAAGGCGACTTTGATATGGCGTCCTCGGACATGACTGGCTGTATCAGACGTAATCGCAGCGCGTTGCTAAGGACAAAGACGCTGGACAGGGCCATGGCGCCGGCAGCCAGAACCGGCGAAAGCAAAACACCAAAAGCCGGATAAAGCACACCTGCTGCGACCGGGATCAGGGCCGAGTTATAGGAAAAGGCCCAGAACAGATTCTGACGAATATTCGCCATAGTGCGCGATGAGACATCAAAAGCGTTCACAACACCGCGCAAATCACCCGACATCAGCAC
>JAHRVZ010000267.1 GCA_019090405.1 Paracoccaceae bacterium | reverse complement strand
TTCCTGCCGCCGATGGTGGCCTGTGACTGGACCGGCACCATGAACCTGACCGAACCGCAATGCGGCACCGATCTGGGACTGATGCGCACCAAAGCAGACCCGCAGGCCGATGGCAGTTATAAGATCACTGGCCAAAAGATTTTCATCTCGGCGGGCGAGCATGACATGTCCGACAACATCATCCATCTGGTGCTGGCGAAAATCGCCGGTGGTCCGGAAGGTATCAAAGGTGTGTCTTTGTTCATCGTGCCAAAGTTCATGGTGAACAAAGACGGCGCGCTTGGCGCGCGCAATGGCGCATCCTGTGGCATGCTCGAAGAGAAAATGGGCATTCACGGCAATGCAACCTGCGTTATGAATTTTGACGGTGCCACCGGCTATTTGCTGGGTGAGGAACACAAAGGCATGCGCGCCATGTTCACCATGATGAACGAGGCCCGTCTGGGAGTCGGTCTGCAGGGTCTTGCGCTGTCCGAAGTCGCCTATCAGAATGCGGTAGACTATGCCAAAGACCGCCTGCAGGGGCGTGCTGTTACCGGTGTTCAGAACCCGGATGGCCCGGCTGACCCGCTGATCGTACATCCCGATATTCGCCGTTCGCTGATGGATCAGAAATCATTTTCCGAAGGTGGCCGGGCGTTTGTTGCCTGGGGTGCGATGATGATTGATCAGGTGCATCGCACTAAAGACGCGGATGCGGATGGCCTTGTGTCGCTGCTCACGCCGGTCATCAAAGGCTTTTTAACCGATCAAGGTTATGACATGACCGTCAAAGCCCAGCAGGTTTACGGCGGCCACGGTTATATCGAAGAATCCGGCATGTCACAGTTCACCCGTGATGCCCGCATTGCAATGATCTATGAAGGTGCCAACGGCGTTCAGGCACTGGACCTTGTTGGTCGCAAACTGGCGGCAGACGGTGGCAAACATGTGATGGCGTTCTTTGAGCTGGTGAAATCGTTCATCAAAGACAATTCCGGTGCCGACGAAACCTTTGATCGCGATTTCCTTGAACCGTTGAAAGCTGCCTCAAAGGATTTGCAGGCAGCTGGCATGTATTTCATGCAAAACGGTATGAAAAACCCAAATAATGCCTTGGCTGGATCGACCGATTTCTTGCACATGTTTGGCCATGTCTGCCTTGGCCTGATGTGGGCGCGTATGGGTAAGGCGGCGTTTGATGCGCTGGCAAATGATCCGTCGGACGCACCGTTTTTTGAGACAAAGCTTGCGACCGGACGCTATTACATGGCGCGACAATTGCCAGCCACAGCGCTGCACCTGACCCGTATTCAGACGGGTGCGGATACAGTGATGGCGCTGGACGCGGCAAACTTCTAAACTGACGACGCGGCGGGTATCTTTCGCCACGTTTCCACAGACCAAAGGGGGCGCTATGCCCAAACGCTTTAAACTGACCCGCCGCTTTCCGGTTGCCATGACCGAAGATGGTTTTCGCCGCCTTCGCAGGTTTGCAGCCGAGGCCGGACTGGACGAAGGCGAGGCTCTGTCTTTTCTGTTTGAGAACTTTGATTCTGTTACTGACAACGAAAACCTGACTCACCGATTACGCGTATTCAATTCATCGCTTGAATCCCGCAAGCGCTAAGGAGATATCTATGCCTACTACTACCTGGATGACCGACGAACATAAAATGCTGGCCGATATGGCTGCTCAGTTCATTACCAATGAATGGGCCCCCAAATTCGCCGATTGGCGTAAAAAGGGTCAGATGGATCGTGAGATTTGGCAACAGGCAGGCGAATTGGGCCTGCTCTGCCCGTCAATCCCGGAAGAATACGGTGGTGCTGGCGGTGATTTCGGCCACGAAGCGGTGATTATTGCCGAATCCTCACGCGCCAATCTGGCAAGCTGGGGCGCGCCCATTCACGGGCCAATTGTGTCGCACTATATTCTGAATTACGGCACTGAAGAGCAGAAAAAGCGCTGGCTTCCGAAACTGATCTCGGGCGAGATGGTTGGCGCGTTGGCAATGACTGAACCGTCGACCGGATCAGACGTTCAGGCGATCAAGACCAAGGCGATCCGGGACGGAAACGCCTATAAACTGTCCGGCCAAAAAACCTTTATTTCCAACGGACAGTACGCCAATCTGATTATCGTCGCCGCCAAAACCAACCCTAATGCTGGGTCCAAAGGCGTGTCTTTGGTGGTGGTTGAAACCGACGGAGCAGATGGCTTTGTGCGTGGTCGCAATCTGGAAAAACTGGGCATGCACGCCGCGGATACGTCCGAGCTGTTCTTTGACAATGTCAAAGTGCCACCCGAGAACATTCTTGGCGGGGCTGAAGGTCAGGGGTTTTATCAGATGATGCAGCAATTGCCGCAAGAACGGCTGACTATTGCTTGCGGTGCAGTTGGCGCAATGGAAGGGGCTGTTGAACGCACCATAGCCTACTGCAAAGAACGCGAAGCCTTTGGTGGGCCACTTACGCAATTTCAGAATACCCGGTTCAAACTGGCGGAATGCCAAACCAAAACCACAGTTGCGCGCGCATTTGTGGATGCGTGCATTGTCGAGCACCTGCAAGGCGAGTTGACTGTAGAAAAAGCCGCGATGGCGAAATACTGGACCACTGACACGCAGGGCGAAGTCTTGGACGAATGCCTTCAACTACACGGTGGCTATGGTTATATGGCCGAAACTGCGGTTGGCGAAATGTGGGCTGACGCTCGGGTACAGCGGATTTACGGCGGCACCAACGAAATCATGAAAGAACTGATTGGGAGGTCGCTTTGAATTTGAACCTGAAGACCCGGTTTGCTGCGGCGGACGCCTCCGGCGGGAGTATTTTGGACGAGAAGAATGTGAAAGTTCGTCCACCCCACCATCCGGACGCGAATTGGACGGGACGGTGGGGCTTCTCCTCGTACGGCCATCGGCTCTCCAGCCTGTACCGCAACTTCACCCCTTTCATATCAAGGTTAACAAACGCTTATCCGGGGACGGCACTTTAGGCTTCTTCTCGTTTCAAATACTCATTGTTACATCAGCCACAAACGCGCCCTGGGAGGGGCTTTGAGATCATGAGCATTAAATTATACTGTTTCGGCGAAAGTGGAAATTCCTACAAAGCGGCGTTGACGCTGGAGCTTAGTGGGCTTGAGTGGGAACCTATATTTGTCGATTTTTTCAACGGTGAAAACCGCAGCCCGGAATTTCACGAGATCAATTCGATGGGCGAAGTACCGGTCATGATTGATGGCGATCTGACATTGTCGCAATCCGGAGCGATTCAGGATTACGTCAGCACCAAATCATCGAAACTGGGCCCACACAGTGCCAATCAACGCCGCGAGATCATGCGCTGGATACTATGGGACAACCACAAACTCAGCTCGATGGCTGGGATGACCCGGTTCCTGATGAATTTCATGCCAGAAAACAAACGGCCAGCCGAGGTAATCGCGTTCAACCAGGGCCGACTCAAAGCAGCCTATGCAACCCTGAATAATGAGTTGGCCGACAAAGACTGGCTCGTGGGCGACCGTTTGACCACTGCCGACATCGCCTGCTGTGGCTATCTTTATTACCCGGAGCCCTTTGGGTTTGACCGCGCCGACTGGCCCCATATCGACGCCTGGCTGACCCGCAT
>JAHRVZ010000266.1 GCA_019090405.1 Paracoccaceae bacterium | reverse complement strand
GCTCTCGCGGCCTATGGCGATCAAACCCGCGCTGACATCATGTTCGCGCAGGCGGCGCGGCTGGTTTCATCGGCAAAATCCGGGCGGCCATATTGGCGCGCGGATTACGGCACCAGATTGCGGGATGCCGCCGGTGTTCTGGCGCTAGCGACCGAGGCTGGAAGCCAGGCAATTGACGCCGAAAGCCTGACCACGCGGATAACCCGCGTCGCCAATCGAAGGCTGTCAACCCAAGAGGCATCCTGGTCCTTGCTGGCCGCTCACGCGCTGATATCTTCGCCTGAGCAGTCAGGATTGCTGGTAAATGGTGCCGCTGTGGCCGGGCCGTTTGTGCAGGTGCTTGAGGACAACGCCCCGGGCGCAATCATCGACATTTCATCGGCGAACGGTCAAACGACAGACATCACGCTTACCACCCTTGGCGTGCCAGAAGTTGCGCCCGATGCGGGTGGAACCGGGTACAATATCGAACGGTTTTATTTCACTATGGATGGCGCTGATGTTGATCCGCATTCGCTGACTGTCGGCGATCGCTTTGTCACCATGCTGCGCGTTACCCCATACGAGAAAACGGGCGCGCGCCTGATGATCAATGATCCATTGCCTGCTGGGGTCGAAATCGACAACCCCAGCTTGCTGCGATCTGGCGATGTCCGCGCGCTGGATTGGCTGAACCTTTCTTATGCCGACCACACCGAGTTCCGTTCAGACCGGTTTTTGGCAGCGGTCGATATTGGTTCTGACGGCAAAGTCGTCACGCTTGGCTATATCGCGAGAGCGGTGACACCGGGCACATACCACCATCCGGCGGCGTCGGTTGAAGATATGTATCGGCCTCGCAATCGTGCTCGTACGCAAACCGGGCAGGTGTTGATAACTGAATGAGACCTGCGCTGAACATCAACAGGATAAGCCAGTGAAACGCTATGGGTTCATTATTCTGGCCTGTCTGTTGTTTGTTGGCGCGGGGCTTCGGGATGCTGCGGACCGGTGGATAGACGCGACGCGATTGCCCGCAACCCTTGCCGAAACCTCGGTTGAGGTGCGTGATCGCAATGGTGAATTGCTGCGCGCCTATACGGTTGGCGACGGCATTTGGCGGCTAAACCCGGATGCCGAGCGCGTTGATCCGGGTTTTGTTCAGATGCTAGTCCGGTTTGAAGATAAGCGGTTTTGGGAACACTCGGGCGTCGATCCGCTGGCGTTTTTGCGGGCTGCAGGACAGGCGATCTGGAATGGCAGGCCGGTGTCTGGCGGATCAACCCTGACCATGCAGGTCGCGCGCTTGCTTGAGGATGGCAGTACCGGGCGCTGGGCTGGTAAATTGCGTCAAATCCGGGTGGCGATGGCGCTGGAACGACGTCTAAGCAAGGCGCAGATCCTGACCCTGTATCTGACTCACGCTCCTTATGGGGGTAATCTGGAGGGGGTGCGGGCCGCTACGCTGGCGTGGTTTGGCAAAGAACCCAATCGTCTGACCCCGGCTGAATCCGCACTGCTGATAGCCTTGCCGCAATCACCGGAAACACGCCGCCCGGATCGCTTTGCGCCCAATGCACGGGCCGCGCGCAATCGGGTTCTGAACCGTATGCAGGCACAGGGGGAGATAAAACCCGACGAGGCGCAGGTGGCGATGGTCGCTAACTTGCCCAGTCAGATGCGCCCCTTTCCGCAGTTGGCAGCCCATTTGGCCGACCGCGCGCGTTGTAATGACCGCCCTGCGCGTGCCCATGATCTAACCGTGGATGCGCGGGTTCAGGGGGCGCTGGAAACCTTGGTGGCCAATGCGGCACGACGGGCCGGGCCACGGGTTTCGGCGGCGCTGTTGGTGGCTGATCACCATAGCGGGGAAATCATCGCTTCGGTTGGGTCCGCGACCTATGACAGCATCGGCGGGCGTCAGGGTTTCGTGGACATGACACGCGCTGTTCGTTCTCCGGGGTCAACTTTGAAACCGTTGATTTACGGATTGGCCTTTGATCAGGGTCTGGTGCATCCCGAAACGCTTATCCATGACGGGCCGGTGGCATTTGGCGGCTATGCACCGCAAAATTTTGATGGTGAATTTCGCGGTGATGTTCGGGTGCGCGATGCGCTGCAATTGTCTTTGAACATTCCGGTTGTAAAGCTGACCAACGAACTTGGCCCGGCCCGCGTGATGGCCGCGCTTCGCAAATCCGGTGCTGACCCGCAACTGCCCGGCGGCGCGCCGGGGCTGGCGATTTCATTAGGAGGCATCGGGCTGAGCCTGCATGATCTGGTGCAGCTATATGCCGGTCTGGCGCAGGGTGGCGCAGGGCCAATATTGCGTGTGGAACAAGACACCGCACCCCAAGGCAGTGGGCGCTTGGTGTCGGATGTATCAGCTTGGCAGGTGGGGCATATTCTGGCCGGTCTGACACCGCCTCCGGGGGCTCCGGCGGGGGCAATTGCTTATAAAACCGGCACGTCCTATGGGCACCGGGATGCCTGGGCGATCGGTTATGATGGGCAACATGTCATTGGCGTCTGGATGGGGCGCGCAGATGGAACACCGGTGCCGGGTGCCTTTGGCGGAGATCTCGCCGCCCCGGTCCTGTTCGAAGCATTTGGGCGACTAAAACCTGACTTTGATCCCTTGCCCCCTCCGCCTGCTGCGACCCTGATTCTAAGCGCCGCTGAACTACCTTTGCCGCTGCGTCGGTTCCGCCCTCGGGACGCTGTGTTTTCCAGCCCCAAAGACGCGCCTGAACTGGTTTTTCCACCCAGCGGCGCGCAATTGCTGGTGTCTGGTGGCACGGTCACGCTGAAGCTGCGCGGCGGCGCAGCGCCGTTCACCGTACTGGCCAATGGCCGCCCGGTCGCGTCAGGTCTGCGGTCGCGTGAGTTTGAGATACCGTATCCGGGCAAGGGATATTCAACGCTGGTCGTGGTTGACACAGCGGGGCTTTCGGATCGGGTGACGATACGCTTGGATTAAGGCCTGCTCATCGCCGCCCTTCGCGCAGCCAGCCCATCAAAATCAAAGCTGACGCCAGCAACAACACCAACCATGCCGGCAAGATTGACGTTTGCGTCACATCTCGGGTTTCATAGGCACCTCTTGGGATCAACCCCATCCAACCGCGACCGGATGCCGGGCGACCGGCGCGCACGTTGCGCAGAGTCGGGATGCTATCGTCAAGTTTGAAAACACCGCCGCGAAGCTGGGCAATGACTGGCTCTAAGATGTCACCCGAGGCAATGGTCTGTTCGAATTCACGCGGCGCTGCCGGGCCAAGGCCGATGACGGATTCCTGATCGCCCTCGGCCAACCGATAAAGCCCGATTTCCGGGCCATCATACAATGCCTCATACCGACCGGGGCTGGTCTCGGTCAGCTCAACTTGGGCTGTGGTTCCGTCAGGGAGGGTCACGGTAACTGTGTCGATGCTGTCGCCCAATGTGCGTCGGATAATGCGCATGGTCTGGCCCGTTGGTTCAGCCCATAGCGCCTCTTCTTCGAGTTCCGGTTCTTTCATCATCCAATGGGCCAGTCGGCGCAGCAATTCCAGTTGTGGACCACCGCCCTGATAGCCCCGGCTCCAAAGCCATGCGTGGTCCGAGGCCAGCAAAGCAACGCGCCCTTCGCCAACCCGGTCAAGGATCAGTAGCGGGCGGTCGTCAATTCCGGTCATCAAAACGGTTCCGGATGTCGGTTCAACGTCAACCTGACGCATCCATGATCCCCAGTCGTCCTGGCGCGGCAGATCAG
>JAHRVZ010000265.1 GCA_019090405.1 Paracoccaceae bacterium | reverse complement strand
GGGAATAAATCCATGAAATTTCTGGAATACCCTGACCGGGATATGCTGGCTATTGATTTGGCCAATTTACTGGCCGGCGAGATCAAAGCCTGTTTGCTAACGCATGAACGGGCTTCTGTGGTTGTGCCGGGTGGCTCTACTCCGGGGCCGGTATTTGATGCGCTTTGTGCCGCCGATCTTGATTGGTCACGCGTCCATGTCATACCCAGCGATGAACGATGGGTGTCGCCGGATGATCCTCGCTCCAACGCGCGGCTCATCCGCGAGCGGCTTTTGGTCAACCGGGCAGCAAGCGCGAAACTGTTACCTCTTTATGCGGATGCGGATCAGCCCGAGGACGTGCTAGAGGCAATTGCTGAAACGTTAGAGCCGGAATTGCCGATTTCAGTGCTGGTGTTGGGGATGGGGGCGGACATGCATACCGCCTCTATGTTCCCAGGTGTTGACGGGCTGGACGCAGCGCTTGATCCGCAGGCCGGGATATTGGCAATATTGCGTCCGCAATCAGTACCCGAAGCGCGTGTTACCCTGACCGCAAAGGTGCTGGATGGTGCATTGTCAAAGCATCTTGTGATATTTGGCGACGAAAAACGCAGGGCATTGGATTTGGCCGTTAAATCCCCACCTGAACAGGCTCCGGTGAACGCGGTGCTGGCTGGTATGACGGTTCACTGGGCCGAATAGGAATAGATTTATGTGGAATGATTTGAAAGCCTTACGGGACAAAGTGAAATCACGCCAAATTCAGGATCTTTTCAAAGACGACCCTGATCGGGCGACCGGGTTCAGTGCGACCGCCAATGATTTGCTATTCGATTATTCCAAAACCAATATCGACGAAGACACGCGCGCCACACTGTTTCAGCTTTGCGAAACCGCTGATGTCGCAGCTCGACGCGAAGCGATGTTCACAGGTGAGGCAATCAACGAAACCGAAGGCCGCGCGGTGTTGCACACAGCTTTGCGCAATCTTGATGGTGGTCCGGTTGCTGTCGATGGGCAGGACGTCATGCCCGACATTCAGGCGACCCTTGCCCGAATGGGCGCCTTTGCAACAGCGGTACGCGACGCAACATTGACCGGGGCAGGTGGTGCAATCACGGATGTGGTCAATATCGGCATCGGCGGCTCTGATCTGGGGCCAAAGATGGTGACGCTGGCATTGGCACCTTATCATGACGGCCCACGCTGCCATTTTGTGTCAAATGTGGATGGCGCGCATATTGCCGACACGCTGCGCGGGCTTGATGCCAAAACCACGCTTGTAATCGTTGCGTCCAAAACCTTCACCACGATTGAAACCATGACCAATGCCCGCACCGCAAGGGCATGGCTGATTGATGGCGGCGGTGATGCGACACGTCAAATCGCCGCCCTGTCCACCGCCGGGGAAAAAACTGCGGCCTTTGGCATTTCGCCGGATCAGGTGTTTGGTTTTGAAGACTGGGTTGGCGGGCGGTATTCGGTTTGGGGACCAATTGGACTTTCGGTGATGCTAGCCATCGGACCCGCAGCATTCAGCGCATTTTTGCGTGGGGCGCAGGCCATGGACACCCATTTCCGCGCTGCTGACTGGCATGAAAACCTGCCGGTTCTGTTGGCCCTGACCGGACTTTGGCACAATCAGGTTTGCGGCTACCCAACCCGCGCGGTCCTGCCGTATGAGCAACGTTTGCTGCGACTTCCGGCCTATCTGCAACAGTTGGAAATGGAATCCAACGGCAAAAGCGTCGCCATGGACGGCACCGCGCTCACCGTTCCTTCCGGTCCTGTGGTATGGGGTGAACCGGGCACCAATGGACAGCACGCATTCTATCAGCTGATCCATCAGGGCACAGAAATCATCCCTTGCGAATTCATGCTGAGTGCCGAGGGCCACGAAGCCGAACTCGCCCATCATCACAACCTGCTGGTCGCCAACTGCCTTGCCCAATCCCAAGCCTTGATGTTGGGGCGATCACTGGACGAGGCGCGTGCTTTGATGGCGACCAAAGGGCTAGCGGGCGCCGAACTTGAACGTCAGGCCCGCCACCGCGTATTTGCAGGTAATCGACCGTCTGTTACGCTGGCCTATCCAAAGCTAACACCGTTTGTTCTGGGCCAGATCATCGCGCTATATGAACATCGGGTATTCGTCGAAGGCGTCATCCTCGGGATCAATTCGTTTGATCAATGGGGTGTCGAGCTGGGCAAAGAACTGGCCACATCGCTGGGGCCAATTGTTGACGGTGATGAAAGCACGGTCAACAAAGATGGATCAACAGCGGCTTTGATAGATTATGTGCACCGGCATCGCGCCTAGGGCCAACACCCAATTTCTTCTCGTCCAAAATACTCCCGCCGGAGGCATCCTAACATCAGCCGCCCTTGAGCCGCTGCAACAGATAAACCTCGCTGTCAGGTTTGACTTCCTCGGTCAGCCCAAATGCGATGATCCGCCCATCAACAGCCACTGAAACCCCCGCATCAATTGCATCTTGTAATCCGGGGTATTTGGCAACAAGACCCGCTAGAACCTCACCGACAGTATTGGCCTCGATTTCAACCTTGTCCTGCCCACCCGCCAAAGCGCGCAGGCCGGACCATAGGTTGACCTCAACCATCTTTTTGAGCGTCCAATGCCGCCCGAATGCGCGGTGGAGACATCGGCAGATCGTGCAGCCGTACCCCTGCCGCCGCAGACACCGCGTTGGCAATCGCCGCCAATGGTGGGCAAATCGACGTTTCACCAACACCACGTACACCGTAAGGGTGTCCGGGGTTGGGCACTTCGACAATCACCGTGTCGATCATTGGCAGATCGGATGCCACTGGAATGCGATAGTCCAGAAACAGATCATTCTGCAGGCGGCCATCTTCGCCATAGATATACTCTTCATTCAGCGCCCAGCCGATGCCTTGCGCGGCTCCGCCCTGAAACTGACCCTCGACATAGGCCGGATGGATCGCCTTGCCCGCATCCTGCACCACCGTATAGCGTACAATGCTGGTTTTACCGGTTTCCGGATCAACCTCGGCATCCACGATATGGGTGGCAAAACTAACACCGGCACCTTCGGGCGTGGCTTCAAAATGTCCATTGATAGGCCCACCCGTGGCACCCATGGTGCGGGTGATTTCAGCCAGTGGTAGCGGATCAAAATCACCCGCATTTGGCCCCGATGGTTTGGCGCAACCATCTTCCCAGACGACGGCCTCTTCATCTATGCCCCATTTCGCAGCGGCCCGGCCACATAACCGTTTCACCGCGTCCCTTGCGGCGGCGATGGTGGCCAATCCGCTGGCATAGGTCACGCGACTGCCGTGGCTGACTTCGTTATACCCCAGCGATGCGGTGTCCGCGATTGTGCAGCGGATGTTTTCGTAGGGAATGCCCAACTCTTCCGCCGCCATCAACGCCATCGACGCGCGCGAGCCTCCAATGTCAGGCGTGCCAACAACGATCTGCGCGCTGCCGTCTTCAGACAGGGCCAAAGTCACCGATGTTTCGCCCGAATGGTTAAACCAGAACCCGCAGGACACCCCGCGGCCCTGATTTTCACCCAAAGGGGCGGTGAAATGTGGATGTGCTTTGGCAGCTTCCAACGTCTCTACCAGTCCGATTTTATCAAACTTTGGCCCAAAACTGGCTTTGGTACCTTCATGCGAGGCATTTTTCAGCCGCGTTTGAATAGGATCAAGACCCAGTTCCTTGCACAGCTCGTCAATCACCGATTCCACCGCAAACGCCGCCATGGGCGAGCCGGGCGCGCGATAGGCGGCCTGTTTGGGGCGGTTTGTCATCACGTCATAGCCAACTTGCCGGACGTTTTCCAAAGCATAGGGTGCAAAGGCGCACATGGCGGTGAATTCCATTGGCGCGCCGGGAAAGGCGCCGCCCTGCAAACGGAATGTGCCAGAAGCAGCGGTGATGGTGCCGTCGTTTTTCATGCCAATTTTGACATCCATTGATGTCGAAGATGTCGGCCCGCTGGCGCGAAACACTTCGGAACGGTTCATCACCAATTTGACCGGACGATTGGCTTTGCGCGATAGCGCCAAAGCCACGGGTTCAATAAAGACCACTGTTTTGCCGCCAAATCCACCGCCAATTTCTGACGCGGTGACGCGCAACTGGCTGGTCTCAATCCCCACCAAAGCGGCACATATTTTCTGAACATTCCAATGCCCCTGCGTACAGCACCATAATTCACCTTTGCCATCGCCGCCCAACTGGGCAAGACAGGCATGTGGCTCAATATAGCCCTGATGCGTGGCCTCGGTGGTGAAATGATCCTCAATCACCAGATCCGCCGCAGCGAATCCTTTGTCCACATCGCCATGTCCGCTTTCGTGATAACGCACGACGTTGGGATGCAGTCCTGCTGGCACCGACTTGTTTGCCGCACCTTCACGAATGATCGGAGCATCTTGCGCCATGGCGGCATCGACATTGGTAACATGGGGAAGCACTTGGTACTCGACCTCAACCAATTTGATCGCATCGCGCGCAATCAAGGGGGAAATCGCTGCAACAGCAGCCACGGCGTGCCCATCATACAGCGCGGTATCTCCGGCCATCACATTTTCCAGAATGTTCCAGTTTTCACCTTTCAGCCCGGTGGTAAAATCGGCGCGGGTGACAACAGTTTTTACGCCCTTCAGCGCCTCGGCCTTTGAGGTATCAATACTGACAATACGCGCGTGCGCATGGGGTGAACGTACAATTGCGGCGTGCAACATGCCCGGAGCCTGGGCATCGGCGCCAAATTTGGCGCGTCCGGTGACTTTATCCAGCCCGTCGGGGCGGTTTGGCGTGGTGCCAACAGCGGTAAATCCGCTGGTTTTTGGTCCGTCTAATGCCATTACGAAGCCCTCCGCAGGTCAGCGGCCGTATCCATCACGGCGCGAATGATCTTGTCGTATCCGGTGCAGCGGCACAGATTGCCCGCCAGCCAATAGCGGACTTCGGTTTCAGTCGGATCCGGGTTCTTTTCCAGCAAGGCCTTGGTGGCCACCAGAATGCCCGGCGTGCAGATGCCACATTGCAGCGCTGCATATTCGATGAATTTCTGTTGTAACGGGTGCAGGGTCTCGCCATCGGCAATGCCTTCGACGGTGCCGATCTGTTTGCCTTCGGCCTCGGCCCCAAGCACTAGACAGGAACAGACCAGCCGACCATCCATAGTGACCGAACAGGCACCGCAATCGCCGGTGCCGCAGCCTTCTTTGGCGCCGGTCAGGTTCAGTTTGTCGCGCAGCGCGTCCAGCAGGGTTTCGCGAGGATCGCACAGAAACTCGACCTCGTCGCCGTTTACGGTTGTGGTGACGTGAATGTTGCTCATGCTGAGTTCCCCGTATTTGCCAATGCCCGTTCATAGGCGATTTTGGCGGACCGTTTGGCCAACACGCCTGCCACATGGGTGCGAAATTCGATTGTGCCGCGTTTGTCGTTGATCGGGTTGCAGGCGGCGGATGCGGCGGTGGCCAATGCGGTAAGTGCTGCCTCATCCAACGATGTGCCGATAATGGCGTTTGCGGCCTCTTGAACCAATAAAATAGTTGGCGCCACGGCCCCCAGAACAACACGCGCCGATGTGATTGTATCGCCATCCAGCGTCAGGTTCACCGCACAACCCACGACGGCGATGTCCATTTCCGTGCGTGGAATGAACCGCAAATAGGCATCACCCGAGGATGTTCCGCGTGCCGGGATATGCAAAGCCGTAATCAATTCACCCTTGGCAAGACTGCTGCGTCCGGGACCGGTGGGAATGTCCTTGACCGCGACCTGTCGTGTACCGTTTGGTCCAGCCACCGTCGCGCTCATTGCTGCAGCCACCATTGCCGGAACGCTGTCCGCCGCAGGTGATCCGTTGCAAAGGTTGCCGGTCAGCGTGGCGCGCCCCTGAACCTGTGTCGAGCCGACCAAATCCATCGCTTCGACCACACCGGGCCAATCGGCCATTAGCGCTGCATGTTCGGTCATCTCGGCACCCGCAACTGCAATGCCAATGCGCCAGCTGCCATCGGATTCGCGGCTGATGTCCTTTACCCCTTCAATGTGTTTGATGTCGATCAGCGTGTCCGGCGTCACGATATCGGCGCGCAGCTGAACCAGTACGTCGGTGCCCCCGGCCAGAAAACGGGTGATGCCCTGTGCTTTGGACGCCACTGCTATGGCGTCGTCAAAACTGGTGGCGATATGGTAATCCATGTGCTCTCCTTGCCTGCTGAGCTGGGTTGCCTGTCATTTGAAATGATAGTCTCAGATAGGCTTGGGGATCACAACCATTTCCGACATTCGGCGCGCGCAAAAAGACCTGCTAAGGGGAAAGCCACTGACCTTGCCAGCCATTGTCGCGCAAATATTCGGCGCGTCTGTGGCCTGCGGGGTCTAGGCTGACGGCGTCGATATGGAACAGCGTGATTTGCAGAACGGCAAAACGGTCTGCTGATGGT
>JAHRVZ010000264.1 GCA_019090405.1 Paracoccaceae bacterium | reverse complement strand
GAAGTTGGCGATGCGTATAAATACGGCTGGTCCACTGATATCGAGATGGAATATGCCCCCAAAGGGCTGACCACCGACATTATCCGGCTGATCTCTGAAAAGAACGAAGAACCAGAATGGATGCTGGACTGGCGACTTGACGCCTATGCCCGTTGGCTGACCAAAACCGAACCTGACTGGGCGATGGTGGATTATCCTGAAATCGACTTTCAGGATCAGTATTATTATGCCCGCCCCAAGTCGATGGAGGTCAAGCCCAAGTCATTAGACGAAGTTGACCCCAAGCTGTTGGCAACATACGAAAAACTGGGCATTCCGCTGCGCGAACAGATGATTTTGGCCGGCGTTGAAGGGGCCGAAAGCGCGCCCGCCGAAGGGCGCAAGGTTGCCGTTGACGCGGTGTTTGATTCCGTGTCCGTCGGCACCACATTTCAGGCAGAACTGGCCAAAGCCGGAGTGATTTTCTGTTCAATCTCCGAGGCAATCCGCGAGCATCCTGAACTGGTCAAGAAATACCTTGGTTCGGTTGTTCCGGTCTCTGACAATTTCTATGCCACGCTTAATTCGGCGGTGTTCTCGGACGGGTCGTTTGTCTACATTCCGCCGGGTGTGCGCTGCCCGATGGAGCTTAGCACTTATTTCCGTATCAACGCCGAAAACACCGGCCAGTTTGAACGCACGCTGATCATCGCCGACAAAGGCAGTTATGTGTCCTATCTTGAGGGCTGTACCGCCCCGGCGCGTGACATCGCGCAATTGCACGCGGCAGTGGTTGAAATCATCATCGAAGAAGACGCCGAGGTGAAATATTCCACGGTGCAGAACTGGTATCCGGGTGATGAGAACGGCAAGGGTGGTATTTATAACTTTGTCACCAAACGTGCCGATTGCCGGGGGGATCGCGCGAAAATCATGTGGACGCAGGTCGAAACCGGGTCTGCGGTGACTTGGAAATATCCGTCCTGTATTTTGCGTGGCAATCAAAGTCAGGGTGAATTTTATTCGATCGCCATCACCAATAATATGCAGCAGGCCGATACCGGCACCAAGATGATTCATCTGGGGGCCAACACCAAATCGCGCATCGTGTCCAAAGGTATCAGCGCAGGCAAGGCGCAGAACACCTATCGCGGCCTTGTGTCGATGCACAAAAAGGCCAGAAATGCGCGCAACTATACGCAATGTGACAGCTTGTTGATTGGCGATAAATGCGGGGCGCATACGGTGCCCTATATAGAAGTCAAAAACAACTCGGCCCGGGTCGAACATGAGGCAACGACATCAAAGGTTGATGAAGATCAGCTGTTTTATTGCCGCTCACGCGGGATGAACGAAGAAGAAGCCGTGGCATTGGTCGTCAACGGGTTCTGCAAGGACGTGTTGCAGGCGCTGCCGATGGAATTTGCCATGGAGGCGCAGCAGCTTGTCGCGATCTCGCTTGAGGGGTCGGTGGGGTGATACGCTCATTGCGTTCGTGGTTTGCGGGGCAAGACCCGAACCCTCCCAAACCCGTTGGGCATGGGGCAAAGTCAGCTGTCAATCAGACCGCTGTTGCCAACTGCGATCAGCCACATCTGACGATGCCCCGGCACGAGGCCGAAACATTACGTGCGGCTTATGAGGCGGCGGACGTCATTTTGGAATACGGCTCTGGCGGCTCAACCGTATTGGCCGCGGGTATGCCCGAAAAACAGGTTTATTCGGTTGAAAGTGACCAGATATGGGCCAAAAACATGCAACGCTGGTTCAAAGAAAACCCGCCCGCAGAAGGCACCAATGTTGATATCATCTGGACTGATATCGGCAAAACCAAAGATTGGGGCCACCCCGAGGACGATAGTTGCTGGCAACAGTTTGCCAATTACCCACTTGGCATCTGGCAGCGCCGTGCCTTTCAGCATCCAGATGTGGTGCTGGTGGATGGTCGGTTTCGGATCGGCTGTGCTTTGGCAACGGCGTTTAGCATCAAACGACCGATAAAGCTGCTTTTTGACGATTATTTGGGTCGCAAACGGCTTCATAAGGTTGAAACCTATCTTGGCAAGCCAAACCTGTCTGGCAGACTGGCCATCTTTGACATCAAACCACAAAACGTCCCGGCGGATCGGTTGTTACAGATCATTGGGTTTATGTTACATCCCTGACCGAGGCTCGGGGTAAATCTGGTCCTAAGAGACCACAGAATTAGCGCCAAGCATTAGGTTTGGCTGACAATATTACAAAGCCGATGACCTGTCGGACTTGGACGGAAACGAGGAATAAAATGCTGAATATCAACAACCTACACGTCGATCTTCAAGAAGAAGACAAGCAAATCCTAAAGGGCGTTGATTTAACGGTCGAGGCTGGAACCGTCCATGCGATCATGGGGCCGAACGGGTCTGGTAAATCGACGCTGTCCTATGTTCTGTCCGGTAAAGACGGTTACGAAGTGACCGATGGCACAGCCACTCTGGATGGGCTTGACCTGCTAGATATGGAACCCGAAGACCGAGCGGCGGCGGGTCTGTTTCTGGCGTTTCAGTACCCGGTTGAAATTCCCGGCGTCGGCAACATGACGTTCCTGCGCACGGCGGTAAATGCGCAGCGCAAAGCGCGCGGCGAAGACGAGATGAGCGCCGCAGATTTCCTGAAACTGGTGCGCGCCCGCGCCAAAGACCTGAAGATTGACGCTGACATGCTAAAGCGTCCTGTCAACGTCGGGTTTTCCGGCGGCGAGAAAAAGCGCAACGAGATCCTGCAAATGGCCATGCTTGAGCCGAAAATGTGTATTCTGGATGAAACTGATTCCGGGCTGGATGTGGATGCGATGAAATTGGTGGCTCAGGGCGTCAACGCGCTGCGGGCCGAGGGGCGGTCATTCCTGGTAATCACGCATTATCAACGGCTTCTGGATCATATTAAACCTGATGTGGTGCATATTATGGCCGATGGCAAGATCATCAAAACAGGCGGTCCTGATCTGGCTTTGGACGTTGAAAATAACGGCTATGCAGACATTCTGGCAGAGGTTGCGTAATGGCACTGGCAAACCAGAAACAAACCGCGACCGAGGCGCGATTGGCAGGGCTTACATTACCCAAGGGCGGATGGAGCGAACCCGCGCGTCAGGCGGCGTTGGCGCGACTGCAGGCGATGGGTCTGCCGCAGCGGCGTGATGAATACTGGAAATATACCCGCCCGGACACATTGATCGACACACAGGCACCGGCGGCAGCAGTGTTCGTCACTGAAGAAAGCAAGATGTTTGACGTCTTTGATAGGCTCAATATTGTTTTTGTTGATGGAGTTTATGACGCTGATGCCTCGGATGACCTTAGTCTTGAAGCTGTGCATATTGAACGTCTGGCCAATATTGCCGAGATGGATATTCATTGGGCCAAAGACATCTATGGAGCGTTGGAAAACAACGCTCAGAAACCAGTTGAAAGACCTCTTGCTGCGCTGAACACGGCGTTTGCAGAAGATGGCGTGATTATCCACGTCACCGGCAAACCAAGCAAGCCGATTTGCCTGTCGTATATCCATAACAGCGTAACGTCCGACGCGATTTTACACCATGTGGTTCGCGTTGATGCAGGGGCAGAACTGACGCTGCTGGAAACTGGCCCTGCCGCTGCCCGGTTCAATAAAGTCATTGAAATCGACATCGCCGATGGCGGCACATTACACCATATCCGCGCCCAAGGGCGCGACCACGAACGCCGCGCCGTGACGCATATTTTTGCGCGTTTGGGCGAAAAATCGGTGTTCAAGGCATTTACCGTTACCGTCAACGGCGTCTTGACCCGCAATGAATGCGTGATCGAACTAATCGGTGACGAAGCTATTGCGCATGTTGCAGGTGTCTGTGTTGGCGATGGTGATTTTCATCATGACGACACAGTATTCATCACCCATGATGCGCAGAATTGTGAAAGCCGTCAGGTGTTCAAAAAGGTGCTGCGCAACGGCGCTACTGGCGTGTTTCAGGGTAAAATTCTGGTCAAGGCAGGCGCGCAGAAAACGGATGGTTATCAGATCAGTCAGGCTTTATTGCTGGACGAAGACAGCCAGTTTCTAGCCAAACCCGAGCTTGAGATTTATGCCGATGATGTGATTTGCTCGCACGGATCGACCACCGGGGCAATTGACGAAGATGCGCTGTATTATTTGCGTTCGCGCGGGGTGCCAAAAGGTGCTGCAACCGATTTGCTGACATTGGCCTTTTTGGCCGAAGCGGTTGAAGAAATCGACGATAGCGTCATCGCCGCCGCCATCGTGTCGCGGCTGGAAAGCTGGCTGGCGCGGCGCTGATGCCTGTCACAAAGGACATAACGGCCACCTATTTGCGTCCGGCCCGCGTCATGCAGCGATTGCTGGCAATGGGGCAGCGTGAAGACCGGGCACTGATTATTTTGATGGTCGCCTGTGTGATCGTGTTCATCGCGCAGATGCCACGACTGGCACGCGAGGCGCATATATCCGGTCAGGATTTGAACATGCTGATGGGCGGAGCACTGTTGGGCTGGCTGTTTCTTGCACCGTTGTTTTTCTACGCGCTTGCCGCGCTGTCGCATATGATTGCCCGCCTGTTCGGCGGTCAAGGCGATTGGTACGGCGCGCGGCTTGCGTTGTTCTGGGCTTTGCTGGCCTCGACGCCACTGATGTTGTTGCATGGCCTTGTGGCCGGTCTCATCGGAAAAGGGTTACAATTGCAGGTCGTCGGATTGGTCTGGCTGGTGTTGTTTCTGTGGTTCTGGATGGCGGGCCTGCATCAGGCCGAAAGGGCTGTGACATGAGTTTTGCCTATTGGCTTGATCTGGCTGTGTTATCCATAAAAGACCCGGCCGCGGCCGCACGTCAGTTGCTGGACCTGCAGATACCACGCAACACCTTATGGATGCTGCTGTTACTGGTGACGGTCTGCAATACCATCCTGTTCACAATTTCAGACCTTATGGCCCCGGTGCCTGGCCCTTTGGCCGACCTGATCGGGACTCCATTCATGATGCTGGGCATAGTCGCAGGCGGATTGATTCTGACAATTTTATCAATCCGTATATGTGGCCGTCTGGTGGGCGGGACTGGTACGTTTGACAAAGTAATGGTGCTGATTGTCTGGCTGCAGGTGCTTCGTCTTATTGTGCAGGCCGCTGTGTTGTTCCTGATGATGACAATTCCGTATTTGTCGGCTTTGCTTGTCATTGTTGCGGCTTTTGTCTGGCTTTATCTGCTTGTGCATTTTGTCAATGAAGCCCACCAGTTTGGCTCATTAGGGCGATCCGCCGTCGTGTTGATCGTGTCGCTTGTTATCCCCGCAGTGGGTATTGCCGTATTTCTTACCCTTTTTGGGGTGCCCCTGACAGGAACCATTTGACATGTACGACATCGAAAAAATCCGTGCCGATTTTCCGATCCTGTCACGCAGCGTGAATGGCAAGCCGCTGACTTATCTAGACAACGGCGCATCGGCGCAAAAACCTCAGGTTGTGATTGATGCAATCACCCAGGTCTATTCACAGGAATATTCCAATGTTCACCGTGGGTTACACTATCTTTCTAATCTTACAACTGAAAAATACGAGGCCGTGCGCGGCACCATTGCGCGCTTTTTGGGGGCAGCGTCCGAAAACGAAATTGTTCTGAACTCCGGCACCACCGAAGGCATCAATATGGTTGCCTACAGTTGGGCTATGCCGCGCCTTCAACCCGGCGACGAAATTGTGCTTAGCGTGATGGAGCATCATGCAAATATCGTCCCCTGGCATTTCCTGCGCGAACGACAGGGCGTTGTGCTGAAATGGGTCGATGTGGACGCCACCGGTGCTCTTGATCCGCAAGCGGTGATTGATGCTATTGGTCCGCGCACGCGACTGGTTGCGGTTAGCCAATGCTCAAATGTGTTGGGCACCGTGGTGGATGTCAAAGCCATCACAAAAGGTGCCCATGACAAGGGTGTTCCAGTGCTGGTTGATGGCAGTCAGGGCGCCGTGCACATGCCGGTGAATGTTGTCGATCTTGACTGTGATTTCTATGCGATTACTGGTCATAAACTCTATGGTCCGTCAGGGTCCGGCGCGATTTACATCAAATCCGACCGAATGGCCGAGATGCGCCCCTTTCTTGGTGGCGGTGACATGATCCGCGAAGTGTCCAAAGATGCGGTCATCTATAACGATCCACCGATGAAGTTTGAGGCTGGCACGCCGGGCATCGTGCAAACCATCGGGTTAGGCGTAGCGCTGGACTATATGATGGACATCGGCATGAAGAACATCGCCGCACACGAGGCATCGGTGCGCGATTACGCCAATGCGCGGCTGGCCGGGTTGAATTGGTTGCAGGTACAGGGCAACGCGCCGGGCAAAGCCGCAATCTTTAGCTTTACGCTGGATGGTGCGGCGCATGCTCATGACATATCGACGATTCTGGACAAAAAGGGTGTCGCTGTGCGGGCAGGGCACCATTGTGCCGGTCCTTTGATGGATTTCCTTGGGCTGACGGCGACCTGCCGGGCGTCATTTGGGCTTTACAACACCACGGACGAGGTTGATGTGCTGATTGATGCGCTGGAACTGGCACATGAACTTTTTGCCTGAGAATAGACCGAATTTTGATTGCGGGCAGGTTGGGGCACGGCTATACCCCGCAGACAGGCACCCATAGCTCAGCTGGATAGAGCGCTGCCCTCCGAAGGCAGAGGCCGCACGTTCGAATCGTGCTGGGTGCACCACAAAACCTCATAAGTTCAGATAGTTAGAAGAAGACGGAACCGACGCTATGTGCTGTTGTGTCGGTTGAGCGTCTAAAATAGCGACTCAGCCAACCATCGTAAAATTCGT
>JAHRVZ010000263.1 GCA_019090405.1 Paracoccaceae bacterium | reverse complement strand
TGGTGGGTTCGTCCATGATCAACAGTTTCGGGTCTTGCAGCAGGCAGCGAATAATTTCGACTCTCTGGCGTTCTCCGGCAGATAGGCCACCAACGGTTTTATATGGATCAAGCGGCAGGCCATAGTTTTCCGATACCTCACGAATACGCTCGGCCAGATCGCGCATCGGCGGCGGGTTTTCCATGCCCAATGCAATGTTTTCAGCCACGTTCAGCGCATCAAACAGTGAAAAATGCTGAAACACCATCGCGATCCCGTCGGCGCGCGCGGCGCGAGGTTCTGTTGGCGTATAGGCCTGTCCGCGCAACGTCATGGTACCGCTGTCGGGTTTGACCAGACCATAGATCATCTTGACCAATGTCGATTTGCCAGCCCCGTTTTCCCCCAGCAAGGCGTGAACTTCGCCGACACCGATGTCAAAGCTGACATTGTTGTTGGCGACCACTCCGGGATAGGCCTTGGTCAGCCCTTTCAGGCTCAAAAGGGTATCTGTCACGCGCTCAAATCCTTTGTTTGGGGGGCGATGGTGGCGGGGCGCAATAATGCGGCGCCCACGCCCACGGCGATCATTTGTGGGTGTTTGCCCAGTGACGGATCACCAATTGGGCAGGTTATGTCGGCAATGCGGTCAGGCGTGTGGCCCAATGCGGCCAGTCGCGACCGGAACCTTGCCTTTTTGGTGGCCGATCCGATCAACCCGGCAAAGGCGAACTGATGGGTCAGCAGCCTGTGGCACAGCTCAAGGTCCAGGGCATGCGAATAGGTCAGGATTAAATGTTCCGCGTTAACGGGTGCATGACGCACCAATTCGGCGGGTCTGGCGGCAGGCAGCACGCTGACGCCATCCGGCACAGTGTCAGGGAACCGTTCAAGGCTGGTATCAACCCAGGTGATCGCGACATCCGGCATCGGAGCCAGCACATTCACCAAAGCGCGGCCTACATGGCCGGCACCCCAAATCCAGATTGCTCTGGTCGGTTGGTGCACAGGTTCGATCATCCAGCCGTCCTGCAATGTTGCCTCAGGCATGATCCCCTGTGCACGGGCCTGTGACAACAACCGCTTCACCGTAAGAGGCATGGCGCCTGTCGCTCCAACAGCTCTGGCAATAACGGTATCGTTCAGGGCCGTGATTGTTTCCTGATCGTAGCATTCACTCAGCAAAGTCACGGCACCACCGCAACATTGCCCAAGGTCTGGCCCCAATGAATGCTGGGTGATCCCGGTCACACCATTGCGCGCCGCCTTTGCGGCCTCAAATTCCAGCGTTCCGCCGCCAATGGTTCCCGATTGACCATCCTTCCAGACAAGCATTGCGGCGCCAACCTCGCGTGGCGACGATCCACGTACGGCAGCAATAACCACCCGTGTTAGGCGGCCATGACGCGTCACGGTTTCGCGTAATATGCCGATATCAAACCCCATTTCGGACTCTCTGGATCGTTGACCAGACCTGTTCGGCTGTGGCTGGCGCATCCAATGCAGGATAGCTGTCTCCACAGGCAGAAATCGCATCACTTAGGGCCAGAAATGCAGAAATCCCAAGCATAAAGGGCGGCTCTCCTACGGCTTTAGAGCGATAAATCGTCTCCTCCGGGTTTTCGCCATCCCAAAGTGCGACGTTGAACACGTCCGGACGATCCGAACAGGCAGGTATCTTGTAGGTCGACGGCGCGTGTGTGCGCAATTGCCCGGCCTCGTCCCAGACAAGCTCTTCGGTTGTCAGCCAGCCAGCCCCCTGCACATAGGCGCCCTCAACCTGACCAATATCCAGATCCGGGTTCAACGAGGCACCTGCGTCATGCAAAATATCCGTGCGCAAAATGCGGTTTTCGCCGGTCCAGGTATCCACGGCCACTTCGGTAATAGACGCGCCATAGGCAAAATAGAAAAATGGCCGGCCGTGGCCCTTAATCCGGTCCCATTCGACCTTTGGGGTTTTGTAAAACCCGGTGGCCGACAGGCTGATCCGTCCCTGATAGGCCAGCGCCGCGGCTTCGGCGAAACTGTAATCCGCTTCACCGACAGTCACCCGACCATTCGCAAATTGAACCGTTTCAGCGTCCGCCTGATGGTGTTGCGCCAGAAACTCGGCCATCCGGTCGCGGATCGTATCACAGGCCGCTTTCACGGCCATTCCGTTCAAATCACTACCCGAGGATGCCGCCGTTGCCGATGTGTTTGGCACCTTGGCAGTATCTGTTGCGGTAATTTTCACCGCCTCCAGCCCAATCCCAAACCGCGAAGCGGCCACTTGCGCCACCTTCTGAAACAACCCTTGCCCCATCTCGGTGCCGCCATGGTTCAGATGAACTGACCCGTCCTGATACACATGCACCAATGCGCCTGCCTGATTAAGAAACGTCAACGTAAACGATATCCCGAATTTGACCGGAGAAAACGCCAGTCCCTTTTTGACTGTTTCATGACTGGCGTTCCATTCGGCCACAGCTGCCCGCCGCGCCGCATAATCAGAACTCTCAAGCAAAGACGCAGTCATCCCATGCAACTCAAAATCTTCGACTTCCATGCCGTATGGTGTCGTATTATCTTCATTTTGGTTGGAAGTATCCCCGCCGGAGGCTCCCAAACCATCACCCCGCGCGGCGTAATAGTTCAAACACCGCACCTCGACCGGATCTTTGCCCAGATCATGTGCAATATGATCCAACACCCGCTCAATCGCGATCATCCCTTGCGGCCCACCAAACCCACGATAGGCGGTGGCGCTTTGCATGTTGGTTTTCAGCCGATGGCTTTCAATACGACAGGCTGGCAGCAAGTAGGCGTTGTCAGAATGCAGCATCGCCCGATCCGCGACCGGCAGCGATAAATCCTGCGCCCAGCCACATCGGGTATACTGCATGAACGACACGCCTGCGATGCGGCCGGTTTCATCAAATCCAGCCTGATAAGAGATGCGGAAATCATGGCGTTTGCCGGTGATGATCATGTCATCATCCCGATCATAGCGCATCTTGCAGGGCTTACCAGTCAACCGTGCCGCCACCGCACAAGAAACGGCCAGTGCGTTGCCCTGACTTTCCTTGCCGCCAAAACCACCGCCCATGCGACGGATTTCAACCCGTACACCGTGCATTGGCACACCCAAAGCTTCGGCCACTTTGTGCTGAATTTCGGTAGGATGCTGGGTAGATGAATGCACCAGCATGTCATCACCTTCTTGTGGAAAGGCCAATGCGGCCTGCCCTTCAAGATAGAAATGTTCCTGCCCGCCGATTTCAAATGTCCCCTCAACCACGCGGGCAGCAGCATTGATGGCCGCTTTGGCGTCACCCTTTTCGTAGATTCTCGGACCTTCTTCGAATCTGGCATTGGCCGCCAGCGCATCCTCGATTGTCAGGATCGGGGTTTCTTCGACATATTCGATCTGTCCCAGCGTGGCGGCTTTGCGTGCAGCCAGATGGCTGGTGGCCACCACCAGAAAAACCGGTTGCCCTACGTAGTGAACGCTGCCATCTGACAGCATTGGTTCGTCATGCGCAGAGGGGGAGACGTCATTGGCGAAAGGCAGATCATCAGCCACCAGGACTGCCACAACACCGGGCGCGTTCTTCACCTCTTTAAGGTTCATCGTGTTGATTGTCCCGCGCGCGATTGTGCTTTTGCCAAATGCCAGATGCAATGCGTTCGCGGGTGTCGGGATATCGTCAACATAACGCGCGGTTCCGGTTACATGCAGGCGGGCCGCGTCATGGGGCAAAGATTTAGCAACGCTCATGCGGACACCTCCAGAACTGAAACCAGTTCACCCTGATCATCGGCGTAATAGCGCGCCAACATCGCCTTGGCGGATGCCAACCGATACCGCGCCGAGGCGCGCATATCTGTCATCGGCCGATAATCTACATCAAATTCGGCTTGTGCCGTGCCTATGGTATCAGAATTCCAGGGTTGCCCGATCAAAGCCGTTTCAACCGCAGTTGCGCGTTTGGGTGTCGCAGCCATGCCGCCAAATGCAATTCGTGCTGCTGTGACTGTACCGCCTTCAACCGTGATGTTGAAACAACCACAAACTGCAGAAATGTCCTGATCAAATCGCTTGGACAGTTTGTAAACTTTCAGGCGATCTGTCTGGCGTGGGAAACTGACGGCCTCGACAAATTCGCCCGGCCGCCGGTCCTGCTTGCCATAGGTGATAAAAAATTCTTCAAGCGGCAAAGACCGGCGCGAATCTCCCTTGCGC
This sequence comes from Paracoccaceae bacterium, assembly GCA_019090405.1. Lineage (GTDB taxonomy): Bacteria > Pseudomonadota > Alphaproteobacteria > Rhodobacterales > Rhodobacteraceae > NORP181. The sequence continues at coordinate 3,983 of JAHRVZ010000263.1, read as the reverse complement.
AAATGCAAAACCGCATCCAATGCAATCAACGCAGGAGGGTTGTCACCAATGGGCGAGCCATTGGCAATATTGCCGCCAACGGTTGCTGCACCACGCACCTGAACTGATGCAAATCTCCGGATCATCTCGCCGTAAGACGGATGCAGATCGTTAATCGCCGCCCCCATCGCGTTCATATCCACCATCGCGCCAAGGCGCACAGTGTCTTTGTCGATTGCAATGGTCTTAAGGTCGGCGCAATTGCCCAGAAAGATCACAGTTCCCAAATCGCGCAATCCCTTGGTCACCCAAAGCCCCACATCCGTAGCACCCGCCACCAAAACCGCATCCGGGTTGGCCACATAAAGCGCAGCCAAAGCATCGCTGTTGTCCGGGGCATAGGGTGGTTGGTTCTGCGGTGTAGAAGCAGGGTCAACCACGCGCCGTCCAGCGTCTTTGACCCAAACTGGCACGGGTTGCGATGCCGCAGCCTTGGCCGCGCGAATGATCGGAGCGTAGCCGGTGCAACGGCACAGATTTCCGGCCAGTTGCCTGTCAAAATCGGTTTCACCGTTCAGATGTGCTGTGGTCATCGACATCACAAACCCCGGCGTGCAAAATCCACATTGGCTGCCATGATGATCAATCATCGCCTGCTGAACCGGATGCAATTCATCGTCTGGCCCGCTGACACCCTCGACGGTCCGTACGGCTTTGCCCTGAAGCTGTGGCATGAACAGGATGCACGCATTCAGCGCCTTGGCCCCGTCACAATCGGTCACCATCACCGTACAGGCACCGCAATCGCCTTCGTTGCAGCCCTCTTTGGTGCCGGTCAAATGCCGATCTTCGCGCAGCCAGTCAAGCAACGTCATCGTCGGTGAAACATCCGACAATTCAACGGTCTCTCCATTCAGAAGAAACGTGATGTCCATATTCAGAACCCGTCGCTTTACCCTTGCATCCCCCCGCGTTTCCCTTCGATGCGACATAGAAAGAAAGGCGGACCCTGTTTGTAGCATCACGTTAGAAAGTCGAACAGTGATCTGGCAAGAAAAAGCTGTGCTGCAGCGCAACATTTATTTCTCTGGAATAGGCGTTTCCGGCCCGTTCACTATGATTTAATTAAGTTGTAACAATAGCTTGAATTGAGGTAGATCAAGTTCATCAATTGAAACACCTTCAAAAATATCAGAATAATCAGGTGCTATTTTCGCCAAATTATTCATCAATCCCTTCAAATACACAATGCGCATTTCCTTGGCCACGCGGCTGCGCTAGCCTAAGCGCATGACAAACACTCCCCGATTCATTCACCTGCGCCTTCACACTGAATATTCGCTGCTCGAGGGGGCAATGCGGCTGAAAAAGCTTGCCGGATTATGTGCGGCGGCAGAGATGCCTGCCGTCGCCATGACCGACAGCAACAACATGTTTGCGGCACTGGAATTCTCGGTAACGCTTAGTGGTGCGGGCATTCAACCCATCGTCGGCTGTCAGGTCGACCTTAGTTTTCTGTCCGTCCAACCCGGAGAGCGAACCAAAGCCCCAGCCCCACTGGTTCTGCTGGCCCAGTCTGAGGCCGGGTATAACAACCTGATGAAGCTGAATACCTGTCTTTACATTGGCAAAGACGGGCAAATTCCGCAGGTTACATTGGACGAGTTGGAAAAACACTCAGACGGGCTGATCTGCCTGAGCGGTGGCCCTGATGGGCCGGTTGGAATGTTGTTGCAAAACAGCCAGCGACCAGCGGCCGAGGCATTGGTTCAGCGGCTGGCCAAGATATTTCCCGACCGACTTTATATCGAATTGCAACGACATCCGGGGGACGGTGGCCAGCCCAAATCAGAACGCATGACCGAACAGGGCCATATTGAAATGGCCTATGCGATGAACCTGCCTTTGGTGGCCACCAATGACGTTTATTTCCCGACAACTGACATGTACGAAGCGCATGATGCGCTGATCTGCATCGGTGACGGCGCCTATGTCGACCAACAGGACGATCGCCGCCGTCTGACCGCACAGCATTATTTCAAGTCCCAGCAGGAAATGGCGACGCTGTTTGCCGACCTGCCGGAAGCGGTTGAAAATACGGTTGAGATTGCCCAGCGTTGCGCCTTTATGACCTATCGGCGCGATCCGATCCTGCCCAATTTTGCCGATGACGAAGTCCAGGAATTGCGACGTCAGGCCAATGAAGGGTTACAGCGGCGGCTGGAGGTAATTCCACATGCCGGTTCGGTCGAGGACTATCAGAAACGGCTGGAATTTGAACTTGAGATTATCGAAGACAAAGGCTTTCCCGGATATTTTCTGATCGTTGCGGATTTCATCAAATGGTCCAAGGATCATGACATTCCTGTTGGCCCCGGTCGTGGGTCTGGCGCGGGGTCTCTGGTTGCCTATGCGCTGACGATTACTGACCTTGATCCGCTGCGCTATTCGCTGCTGTTTGAACGGTTCCTGAACCCGGAACGGATGTCGATGCCCGACTTTGACATTGATTTCTGCATGGACCGCCGTGAAGAGGTCATACAATACGTTCAGCAGAAATATGGCCGTGACAGGGTGGGTCAGATTATCACCTTTGGTGCGTTGCTATCCAAGGCTGCGGTGCGTGATATTGGGCGGGTTTTGCAAATGCCGTACGGGCAGGTGGATCGCCTGTCCAAGATGATCCCGGTCGAGGGTGTCAAACCGGTCAGCATTAAAAAGGCTTTGGCGGATGAGCCGCGCCTGCGCGAAATGGCGAAATCCGAAGAGGTGGTTGATCGGTTGCTGGACTATGGCCAGCAAGTCGAGGGTCTGTTGCGCAATGCCTCGACCCATGCGGCGGGGGTGGTGATCGGGGATCGGCCGTTGGACGAATTGGTGCCGCTGTACCAAGATCCGCGTTCTGACATGCCGGCCACGCAGTTTAACATGAAATGGGTTGAACAGGCGGGGCTGGTCAAATTCGACTTTCTGGGCCTGAAAACCCTGACTGTCATTCAGAATGCTGTAGATCAGATCAAAGCGTCTGGTCGACATTTGCATCTGGCTGCAGATGGCAGGCAGCTTTACGAACCACCCGAGGGAAACATAGACGAAATCAACGCCATCCCGTTGGATGACGAGGCGAGTTATGAACTTTATGCCTCGGCAAAAACCGTGGCGGTGTTTCAGGTGGAAAGTTCGGGCATGATGGATGCCCTGAAACGGATGAAACCCAACTGTATCGAGGACATCGTGGCCCTTGTGGCGCTGTATCGTCCGGGGCCGATGGAGAATATTCCGACTTATTGCGAGGTCAAGAATGGTCAGAAAGAACGCGAAAACCTGCATCCCTCAATCGACTATATTCTGGACGAGACACAGGGCATCATTGTTTATCAGGAACAGGTGATGCAAATCGCGCAGGAAATGGCGGGTTATTCGCTGGGGGGTGCTGATCTGTTGCGCCGCGCGATGGGTAAAAAGCTACAGGAAGCGATGGATGTGGAACGTCCCAAGTTCCTGAAAGGCGCGGCTGAAAATGACGTCAAAGAGGCCACGGCAATCGAGGTCTGGAACCTGCTGGATAAGTTCGCAAATTATGGTTTCAACAAGTCCCACGCGGCGGCCTATGCGGTGGTCAGCTATCAGACAGCGTGGCTGAAAACCAATCACCCAGTGGAATTTATGGCCGGGGTGATGAATTGCGATATTCACCTGACCGATAAGTTGGCCATTTATTTTGAAGAGGTCAAAAAAGGTCTTGAGCTGCCGTATGTGCCGCCATGCGTGAACCGCTCTGGCGCGACGTTCAAGGTGGTTGATGGCGCGTTGGTCTATGCGCTGGGCGCTTTGAAAAACGTTGGCGTCGAGGCGATGAAGCTGGTGACAGAAGGGCGCAATGTCGACGGCAAGGATAAGCCGTTTGCCACGCTTTATGATATGGCGCGACGGGTTGATCTGAAGCGGGTGGGTAAACGCCCGATGGAAATGCTGGCACGCGCCGGGGCGTTTGACGAATTGGA
>JAHRVZ010000262.1 GCA_019090405.1 Paracoccaceae bacterium | reverse complement strand
TCTACCCCGCATATTACCCCACAAAGGAAAAACGCTTGGAAATTGGGTTTTTGTCGGGTTTCCGAGTGATTTGGTTTCTCTGTTATTCACAGGGGACACGACAGCAGCCCACAGCCCTTCGTGTCTAGCTGTGCGTACCGTTTGGCAAAGTTACCGCCCCAGCCTGAGCTTGCCCAGTCCTGCGGCGACCATCACCTCCGTACGACGATGACGCCTAGTCCACGAAACTTTCAAAATTACTTACCTCCAAGAAATGCGAGTATTTGCGTACAAACGCTATGTTCGCTTGGTTCTCGCACCACTCTATATCAAAACGCTTGCGCCTATATGTTCGCCACCACATGCCCTTGGGCCTACATGCTATGAAATGTGCCGCTCCGGGTTCACCCCCTAACGCCACACGCAGCTTGTTTGCTCGCCTCAGCAAGCGGTCGTGCCGGTCTTCTGACTGGCTGCCATAGGCAATGGATTAGCAATGGCGGCAAAGGAAGTACCGCCCACCGGAAAACAGCTTGCCCACGCGCCGCCCGCAGTGCTGTTTGCTGACGATACCAGGGCAGTGAAAATAGGGTCGCTGACCGCCAAAGCGGCACTCAGTGTAGGTCAGGGGCACGTACTGCGTTACTGCTTCCCAGTCGCCGCCATGTAGCCTGACGCGATAATCAAGCACGACACCGCGTTCTTCGGTGTGAAAGCCAATCTGCGCAATTAGATCACCGTCACGCGACCAGGTAAAGTTTCCTGCACAACCAGCATTCAGACAACCTTCGCGGTTCATGGAATTTACATCTAAGGAACGGCACCCCTCGGATTTCTGTTTGTAGCCGGGTCGCCCAGATCCACAGCCGCCCATGGTAATCCCCCCGCAAATTAGTGGTGTTCAGGCGTAGAATTTTCTCGGCATAATATCTGAGGAGATTTTGATGAAGAACAAACGATACAGCGACGCGCTGATTATGGGGATATTGAAGCAGGCCGAGAGCGGTGTGCCGGTTTCTGAACTTTGCCGCGAACACGGCATGAGCAATGCCAGTTTTTACAAATGGCGCGCGAAGTTTGGCGACATGGATGCTTCGATGATTTCAGAATTGAAGGCGATGGCAGAAGAGAACCGTCGGTTGAAGCGTATGTATGCTGAGATGAGTATGCAGAATGATTTGCTGAAGGAAGCCCTTGGAAAAAAGCGCTAAGGTCGTCTCTGCGCAAAGAGATGGCCGTGAAAGCGGTCGCCAACCGTGGCGTCAGCATTGCGCTGGCTTGTCGGACTTTCCAGATCAGTGAATGCTGCTATCGTTATGAGCGCAGGCTGAGCGATGAGAATGCAGAGATCGCGGAATGGCCCCCTCTCGGTGATTGTTCCAATCACCTGCCGGTCAACGTGTGAAGCTGACCAGCAATCGCCGCACCTGGAGCTTCGGCTTATGCTTTTTGTATTTGCGGAATGTGAAGGGATTTTGCTGGAACCATAAACGGGTCTACCGGATTTATTGCGAATTGGAGCTGAACTTGCGGATCAGGCCGAAGAAGCGCCTGAAACGGGACAGGCCAGACACGTTGGCGGTGCCGGATGCGCCCAACCATACGTGGTCGATGGACTTCATGGCGGACCAATTGGCTGACAGGCGTTCGATCCGAACCCTGAACGTGTTGGATGATTCTAACCGTGAAGGGTTGGGCATCGAAGTCGACTTCTCACTACCTACCGAGCGGGTGGTGCCAATCGTCGGGAAAACGATCTCCCAGATCGTTTTCTGACCCTCCTCATACCTGAACCGGATCATCGAATGGCGTGGAAAACCGTTGATTATTCGGGTTGATAACGGCCCAGAATATATCAGCGGCAAACTTATGGCATGGGCCGAACGACCGCATTCGACCCACGGAATATTGACGCCAGATGAAGCCTATGACAGGAAATCGGAACCAATGAGATTGGTGGCCTAAATGAAACACTGATCCATCTTAATCTGGCTGCTAACTGGTCGAAAATGTAGAACCACCTCTCTGGTTGAAAAAATTCTGAGTTGATCAAAGGGAATGTGATTGCTGAGCTAAAGCGCATCAAAGCAGAGGACGGCCCCAGATTGCAGGTTCATGGCAGTATTGAGTTGATCCAGACATTACTTGCACACGATCTGGTAGATGAATTCCGGCTTCTGACGTTCCCAGTCGTGCTGGGAGCTGGGCGACGCTTGTTTGGTGACAAAACAGTACCGACAAATTTGAAGCACGTCAGGTCAAAGACGTCCGAAAGGGGCGTCGTGATGAGTATCTACAGGCGACAAAATTCGGCAACACTCGGTGTAATGGGGAGAGGGTCCGATTACACTGCTAGAACAGGCGGTGTCTGAGGCCGTTCGAAAAGCTCAAAATGCTGCTCAACGGGCTAGTGAGTTTGATCGAAGTAGCATCGCTGCCAGAAAACAACCGCAAGAAAGACGAGGCCCGCGATGGTTGGTCCCAGAATTTGAGGTAACCCCAATTCTGCTCTCACAGTGAAAAGAGCAACCGTGTTATTGAGAATGAAAAAACCTATATAAGCGAAGGCCCATTTAACGCCCCACGATTTTCTGGTCCAGAGTGCAAACAGAAATATCACCGGCCCAATAATGTCTAGCATAAGCACAATAAGAGCAGCAGACATTCCGTACACAAAGGTGCCAAACAGCGGCAGTCCGTTTTCCATTAAATTCGGCAGGTTCATCAGCGCCCCGACAATCCAGAGGATAAAAACAACAAACAGAATTTTGAGTGGCAGCGGGATCGGCTTCCAGCCAGTGTCGGTTGCTGCGATGTTTTCCATTGCTTTGCTCATCCGGCTTTCATCTCCGCTAGAACATCATCAATGATAGCGTAACCGCCACCCCAACCGCCGCTCATTGCGTCTTTCATCTTGGCAAAACAGGCAATCTCGGCGTCGGT
>JAHRVZ010000261.1 GCA_019090405.1 Paracoccaceae bacterium | reverse complement strand
GCCACCAGATCGGCCAAACGATGCAGCGATGTGTCTTCGCCAACGGCCGTTGCGCGTATGATTAACGGGCCAGTCAGGTTTACCTCTCCGGCGCTGACCAGCAGGCCGGGGGCGGCAAACACAGGCATGGTTTCGCCAGTCAGCAACGACCGGTCAAGTTCGGATTCGCCCTTTGTAATTTCGCCGTCCACTGGCATACGGCCACCCGGACGGATCAGGACCAGATCACCTACGGCCAGTTCAGAAACCGCGATTTCCTGTTCTGTATCGTCTGTCAAACGGATCGCGCGTGGTACCTCTAATGCGGCCAGTTCCTGCGCCGCCGAACGTGCAACCGCGCGGGTTCTGTATTCAAGATAACGCCCCGCAAGCAGGAAAAAGGTTAATGTCAGGGCGGCATCAAAATAGGCATGTTCCCCGGAAAGCGCCGTTTCCCATAGCGATGTGATCAGGGCCAGAATGATCGCCAATACAATCGGCACATCCATGTTCAATCGCCGCACGGATAGCGCGCTATAGGCGCTGCGGAAAAATGGCTGGGCACTAAAGGCAATTGCAGGCAATGCAATCGCAGCGGATATCCAATGAAACATGTCGCGGGTGGCATCGGTTGCACCGGACCAAACGGCAACAGACAGCAACATAACATTCATCGAGGCAAATCCGGCAACCGCCAACCGCATCAACAAATCACGCCCTGCAGTGTCAGATTGCGTGGCACTTAATGTGGCAGCATCCAATTCGTGGGCCTCAAAACCCAGATTTTCCAAGACCGGCACAAGGTCACAGGCACCTACATCTGGATCGGCATCAATCATCGCCCTTTTCAGGGTCAGGTTAACGCGGGCGCTATGCACCCCTGGATGGGCGTTCAAACCGCGTTCAACTTTGGAAATACAGGCCTGACAGTGAATCGTTGGCAATGACAGCGCTATGCGCGCGTCTTTGGCGGGCTCATCAGGTATCACTGCCGGAGCAGCGACGCATCCGGGGCAGCCCATACCAGATGTCTGCATTTGCACAGCCATATCAGCTATTTCCTGACGTGCAGAATGACACGCTGGGTAAATTCGACACCATTTTCAGCACGGGCCACCATGCGAATATTCCAGTTGCCTTTGCCAAGATTGACCGGGGCAACATAGGCAGTTCCGTCAAACACAAACTCTGGCCGGATATCGTCACGCACATGTGTCGCGCGGCCCAATGTGGCATCCAGTTGCGCCACCTCAATCGGTGTACCGTCTTTGTCGGTAATCGACAGAAATACCTGCCCATCACGCGCATCGGCGCGGACCGACCAGCCCAGCAACATTTGCGCGGACCGGCGCACATCAAATTCCTGACTGGCAACGTAGGAATTTCGCACCTCAAGCCCCGGAAAGGTTTTGACCGCCTGCACTGCCAGCACAAGATTGACGCCAATGATGACCGCGAAGGCACCAACAAAAATCAGTGCGGCGTGACGGCCGGTAAATTCTCGCTGCATCATTGTCTATTTTCCTTTTCCATGGAACGTTGAATCCCGATGCGCCCTGTCTCCGCTGCTCAAATCGCTGACCCAGAACCGGAAATCGGTAAGGCCAGACATCGACGGGTCAGATTTTGGAGGCGAGACGACATAGACCCTTTGTAGCTTAAGGCTGCTGGCAGGAACAGTGATCCAGTCATAAAGCGTGCCTTCTAGCTGAAGATGCAGAGATTCATCGCCGCGAACAGACAATCGGAATGGTCGGTCTTCACCGGTTTTGTTACGCAGGCGCACGTCATAGGCATTGCGAATAGACCCATCTGACAGCGTCACAAATGTTGGATTTCGGATCGGAGAGACCGTCATATCAATAGCGGGCCGAATGAATAGGGCGACAACCAACCCGATTCCCACTAGCGACCACAGTGCTGTATACATAATCGTGCGCGGGCGCAGAATGTGTTTCCAGATGTTCTTGGGCGGTTTGCCCTGACGTTCGTTGGCCTCATCGCTTAGCGCCATGTAATCAATCAGCCCGCGTGGCTTGCCGATTTTGGTCATGATGTCATCACAGGCATCAATGCACAGCGCACAGGTGATACATTCAAGTTGCTGGCCATCACGAATGTCTATCCCAACCGGGCAGACATTGACGCAGGCCATGCAGTCAATGCAATCACCCTGCTCGGCGGTATCCTGACCCTTGCGCAACTTACCACGCGGTTCGCCCCGCCATTCGCGATAGCCTACAACAAGCGTATCTTCGTCCATCATCGCCGCCTGAATTCGCGGCCACGGGCAGGCATAGATGCAAATCTGTTCGCGCGCGATGCCGCCGAAAAAGAACGTCGTAGCCGTCAGAAACGCCATCGTTCCATAGGCGATGGGATGTGCATTCAGCGTCACCAGATCATGCAGCAATGTTGGGGCATCAGCAAAGTAGAAAACCCAAGCCCCCCCAGTAGCCAACCCAATCAGCAGCCAGATTATCCATTTGGTCATGCGCAGACGAAACTTGCGGAAATCCAGCTTTTTCTGTCGATGCAGACGCAGGCGTGCGTTTCGATCCCCTTCGATCCAGCGCTCTACAAGAATGAAAAGATCGGTCCAGACCGTTTGCGGGCAGGCATAACCGCACCAGACCCGACCCAGGGCCGAGGTGAACAGGAATAACCCAAGACCCGCCATAATCAGCAGCCCGGCGACAAAATAAAATTCATGCGGCCAGATTTCGATCCAGAAGAAATAGAATCTACGATGCGCCAGATCAAGCAACACCGCCTGATCCGGCAGGCTTGGCCCGCGATCCCAGCGGAGCCATGGCGTGATGTAATAAATGCCCAGTGTAAACGCCATCAGATACCATTTCAGATTGCGAAATGGCCCCGAAACACGACGGGGGAAAACCGGCTCGCGGGCAGCATAAAGGCTAGGAGAAGATTCGTTTTGGCTCACTGGCTCACTCTGATTTTCAGGTGCGGTTGGTAGCGTTGTGGCACTATGCTAACATTCAAACTTTGATATGGGTCAAAAAGCGCATCCACCGGGTATATTTTCAGTCTACTGATTTCTGCCGTCGCAACCATTGCACAAATATCTTGGCGACAGGGCGTAGAACGCCGGGGCGCGTAACAATATGATACCCGTTGTCAGGCTCTTCGCCAAACAGTTCGACCAGTCGTCCTGATTTCAGATCCGGTTCCGCAAAGTCCCGGACAACAACGGTAACACCCTGCCCGTCACGCGCGCCATCCAGCAACAGATTTCCTGGCACCTGAATACGTCGCTTTACTTGTCCCTGCTCGACACCTCGTGATTGCAACCAATTTGACGCCTCGGTGGTGCCCAGTTCTTCCAGCCATGTCATATTGGTCAGATCTGCGGGGCTTTGGATATTACGTCCAGCAACCAGGCTGGGTGCGGCGACAATTACCATCGGTGAAATCAGCAACGGCTCAGACGTCACACCCGACCAGTTGCCATGGCCATACCGTATCGCCAGATCAATGCCACCGGGATTCAGCGAGACCAAAGCAGAGGACGGATCTAACATCAGATTGATATCAGGATATAATGTCTGAAATCCAGTCAGGCGCGGCATCAACCAAGACGATGCGAATGTAGGCGTGGTTGACACATGCAAGGGGCGATCTTCATCTGCACTGGTCAATTCCTGCACCGTCGTTGCAATGGCGCCGAACCCCAACTCTAAAGCCGTTGACAGTCGAATACCATCATCCGTCAGGGCCATCGCCCTTCCCGTTCTATCCAGCAAGGCCAACCCCATATGGCGTTCCAGACCGCGTAATTGTTGGCTGATCGCCGCATGACTGACATTCAGTGCGACACCGGCCTGTACCACGCTGCCAGTTTGAGCAAAGGCAGAAAAGGCGCGCAACGCTGCCAACGGGGGCATGTCTTGCCACATGGTATGTAATCCTGACTTACATATTGGAATTCTGTTTGAGTCGCATCTCCACGCCAATCAGTCAAGAGTGGGGCATCAACATAAAAGAAAGGTGAACCAGATGATAAATATCTTAGCGCAGTCCATGATGACAGCTACGCGAACCGGTGGCACCCAAGTGTATGACGCCCCGGTCAAACCGGAAGCCAAAAAAAAGCGCTGGCCGAACGTGCCAAAATGGTGGCTGCAATCCAGCCCCGGCAATGACACGGACCAAAATTGAACAATAAGGGCCAAGAGCAGGACCATACTGGACCCATGCTTTGTGTTGGCTATAATAAAAGCGTCGGCCCTTCAGGAAACGCGCGAACAGATCGAAAGGCCAACGCTCCGCTTTCAGGCCAGATCACTCTGGCCTGAAAGTGTCTTGGTTGAAGTTACTCGCCACCGCCCAGCTGATGGACATAGACAGTAACTGCGCGAACTTCAGCTTCAGTCAGACGGCCCAACCATGCCGGCATGACACCAAAGCGACTGAATGTGACTGTGTGCATCATCGTGTCAAAATCCCCACCATAAAGCCACAAAGCATCTGTCAGGTCTGGCGCGCCAAGGTCACGGTCGCCTTTGCCGGTCTCGCCGTGGCAGGATGAACAGTTATCCTCGTATACAGTGGCACCGTTGGAAACCAGCGACGGTTCGGGAGCATCACCAGACAGCGACATGACGTAATTCACGACTTCAGTAATTTCTCCGGGCTCAAGTATTTCGCCAAAGGCGGGCATTTCTGAATAGCGCGCATCGTCATCTTCTTCATTGCGAATGCCGTGCGCGACGGTGGTATAAATCGTATCAATATCACCGCCCCACAACCATGCGTCATCCAGCAGGTTAGGATAGCCGACAGCGCCAGCGGCACCAGAGCCATGACATTGCGCGCACCACGTCAGAAACACCGCATTACCCGCTGAAACCGCATAGGTATTCAACTCTGGGTCAGTTGCTATTGTGGACAGTTCAATCGAATCCAGCCGTGCATTGATCGCAGCGTTGCCTTCGTTTACCGCCGCAATTTCCTCGGCCACCTCGCCCCGTGTGGACCAGCCAAGAACGCCTGTTGTGGCGCCTTTGATCATCGGCCAAGCGGGATAGGCAACAGTATAGGCAAGCGCCCAGGCGATACAGGCATACAGCGTCCACAACCACCAGCGTGGCAGGGGATTGTTGAACTCTTCGATGCCATCCCAGACGTGACCAGTTGTTTCCGGGTCGCCCTTATGTTTGGGGGGTGTCTTGCTCATGTCCGCGACTCCTTGGATTCGACGGTATTTTCTTTGATAGGCGCGTCAACGTGGCGGAAAGGGATATCAGCCGTGTCTTTATATTCGGCTTTGGCACCCGGTCGAAAAACCCAAACGACAACCGCGATAAAGAACCCGAACAACAACAATAGCATCCAGCTATCGGCGAATTCGCGAAGGATTGAATACTCTTCCATCAGTCCCTCCTATCGGCTGGCGTCCGGGGTGAAGGTCGAGAAATCAACCATCGTTCCCAGAACTTGCAAATAGGCGATCAGCG
>JAHRVZ010000260.1 GCA_019090405.1 Paracoccaceae bacterium | reverse complement strand
TGCGTTTGGCTGTCAGATCTTCGTAATAATCCTTGCCGATCTGCGCCATTGGGGCGTTGGTGCAAGAGCCAAGGCATTCCACCTCTTCCCAACTAAATTTGCCATCCGCGCTCAGCTGATGTGGCTTGGCCGCGATTTTGTCCTGACAAACCGCCACCAGATCTTCGGCGCCGCAAATCATACAGGACGTGGTGCCACAAATTTGGATATGCGCAACAGAACCAACAGGTTGCAGCTGGAACATAAAGTAGAACGATGCCACCTCAAGCGCGCGAATATAGGCCATGCCCAACATATCGGCGATGGATTCAATTGCCGGACGCGTAACCCAGCCCTCTTGTTCCTGCGCACGCCAAAGCAACGGAATAATTGCTGATGCTTGCCGCCCCTCGGGGAATTTGGTCATCTGGGCCTCGGCCCATGCCAGATTGGCCGTGCTAAAGGCAAACGAGTCGGGCTGTTCGGGGTGAAGTCTGCGAAGCATATTCGTCAGCTTTCCTTGGTCATTGGTATCATGGTGCAGCGGGTCAAAGCGTGGCGCCCCGCCATTGAAATGGTCGTAAGCGCACAGATCGCCATCACAGCGCCAAATGCGCAGCAGAGCTGTATCAATGTCGGCAATTGGCTCACCTGTCGATCTCTCCGAATACGATATCAAGCGAGCCGATGATGGCCGCAACATCGGCCAGCTGATGCCCCGTGGCCATATGGTCCATCGCTTGCAAATGCAAATACCCAGGAGCACGGATTTTGGCGCGGTATGGTTTGTTAGACCCATCCGCCACCAGATAAACGCCAAATTCACCTTTGGGCGCTTCGACCGATGCGTAAACTTCGCCTGCGGGAACGTGGAAACCTTCGGTGTAAAGTTTAAAGTGATGGATCAGCGATTCCATCGAGGTTTTCATGTCACTGCGCGATGGCGGCGTGATTTTACCACGGGCCAGAACATCACCGGGTTCCGCGCGCAATTTGGCAATCGCCTGATGGATGATCGACACCGATTGGCGCATTTCTTCCATGCGGCACAAATAGCGGTCATAACAATCACCGTTTTTGCCAACAGGAATCTCAAATTCAAATTCGCTATAACATTCATAGGGTTGCGAGCGGCGCAAATCCCACGCCATGCCAGACCCACGCGCCATAACACCAGAGAATCCATAGTCCAGAACGTCCTGTTCCGTGACAATACAGATATCAGCATTCCGCTGTTTGAAAATCCGGTTTTCAGTCAGCAACCCGTCAATATCGTCAAGTTTCGCCGGGAATTCATTGGCCCATGTTTCGATATCGTCCAGCAAAGCATCTGGCAGATCCTGATGCACGCCTCCGGGGCGGAAATAGGCGGCGTGCAGACGCGCTCCACAGGCACGCTCATAGAATATCATCAGCTTTTCACGCTCTTCAAAGCCCCAAAGCGGCGGCGTCAAAGCGCCCACATCCATCGCCTGCGTGGTCACGTTCATCAAATGGTTCAGGACCCGACCAATTTCGCTGTAAAGCACCCGGATCAACGACGCCCGGCGGGGTACTTCGACACCTGTCAGCTTTTCAATCGCCAGACACCAGGCATGTTCCTGATTCATCGGGGCGACATAGTCCAACCGGTCAAAATACGGCAGGTTTTGCAGGTAAGTGCGGCTTTCCATCAGCTTTTCAGTGCCACGGTGCAGCAACCCGACATGCGGGTCACAGCGTTCTACAATTTCGCCGTCCAGTTCAAGCACCAGACGCAAAACTCCGTGTGCCGCAGGGTGTTGCGGACCAAAGTTAATGTTGAAATTGCGGATTTTCTGTTCGCCAGTCAGCACGTCATCGAATTTAGAACCGTCCATCTATTTGGTCCCCATCTGTTTGATCGCAACAGGTTTTGCACGATGCAGAATGATCATCAAAGTGGCAGTCATAAGCCCGGCGGTTACATACAAAATCATCATCACAGCTTCTCCAGATCCTGCAGTTTCAAGCCCATCCACCACAGCAGCACCAGCGTACCCAGTGGAACAATACAGACCGCAGCCCAGTACTTATTGACGCCAAAGAACGGCAGCAGCTTGACCATCGGAATGGCCGTCAGCGCGGATAGGATTAGCCACCAGATACTGCCCATTATTTGGCCTCTTTCTCATCCCCCGGAAGGATGTATTCGGCACCTTCCCATGGGCTCATGAAATCGAACTGTCGGTACTCCTGAACCAGAGATACCGGCTCATAGACCACGCGTTTCTGGGTTTCGTCATAGCGCACTTCGGTAAAACCTGTGGTCGGGAAATCCTTGCGCAGCGGATGGCCGCGGAACCCATAATCGGTCAGCAGGCGGCGCAAATCCGGGTGGCCCGAGAACAGGATGCCGAACATGTCGTAAACTTCGCGCTCAAACCAATTGGCTGACGGGTGTACATCGGTGATTGATGGCACCAGATCTTCCTCTCGGATACTGACGCGCAACCGAATACGGTGGTTTTGGTACATCGACAGCAAATGATAGACCACATCAAAACGTTTCGCCCGTTCGGGGTAATCTACTGCGGTGACATCCACCAATGTCGAGAACCGGCAAGTCGTGTCTGATTTCAGATAATCAATGAAATCAACGATATTGCTGGGGGCGACATCAACGTTCAACTCACCATGGGTAACGTCCCAGGCCAACACGCAATCAGCGCGTTTCAGTTCGATATGGGCGCCAAGTTCATTCAAAGAAGCATCGCTCATCGTACCAATGTCCCTGTCCGGCGCATTTTGCGTTGCAATTGCAGAATGCCATACATCAACGCCTCGGCCGTAGGAGGACAGCCCGGAATATAGACATCAACCGGAACAATCCGATCACAGCCGCGCACAACAGAATAGGAATAGTGGTAATATCCACCGCCATTGGCACAAGACCCCATCGAGATCACATACCGAGGTTCGGGCATCTGGTCGTAAACCTTGCGCAGGGCCGGTGCCATTTTGTTGGTTAGCGTACCGGCAACAATCATCAGGTCCGATTGGCGCGGACTGGCGCGTGGCGCGGTGCCATAGCGTTCAAGATCATAGCGTGGCATCGACACCTGAATCATCTCAACCGCACAACAGGCCAGACCAAAGGTCATCCAGTGCAGGCTGCCGGTGCGGGCCCAATTGATAATGTCCTCGGTCGAGGTCAGCAGGAACCCTTTGTCCTGCAGTTCGGCGTTCAGGGCTTGTGTGGCGACCTCTTTATCGCCCCCTGCCGTGGCCGGAGCCGACTGCGATGTAGTGTCTAATCCCATTCCAGCGCGCCTTTCTTCCATTCATAGGCGAATCCAATGGTCAGAACCGCCAGAAAAACCATCATTGACCAGAATCCGACCATGCTGACATCCTTAAAGGCCACAGCCCAGGGGAACAAAAACGCGATTTCCAGATCGAAAATGATGAACAGGATCGACACCAGATAGAACCGGACATCAAATTTCATCCGCGCGTCATCAAAGGCATTGAACCCACATTCATAGGCGCTGACCTTTTCCGGATCCGGGTTGCGAACGGCCAGAACCACCGCAGCAAGAATCAGCACAAGGCCAAGACCGATAGCAACGGCTAAAAACACCATGATTGGGAGGTATTCCCGCAACATCTCTTCCAAGAGCAGCTCCT
>JAHRVZ010000259.1 GCA_019090405.1 Paracoccaceae bacterium | reverse complement strand
CGGATCAGCGCGAAATAGCCAACCAACCAAACCAGAAATACCCCCGAAATCCACGGGTCAATATACGTCAACAACGCCAACGAACTAATCAACGAGGCCAATGCAAAGGCCACCACATTTATCGCCTCAACCGCGACATCCGTCAGCGCCCTTGCAGTTTGCATCTGCTTTTGCGCAATCCGCCCGGCAAAGTCATCGTCAAAGAACGACACCGATTGACCAAGCGTCCAACGATGCAAACGCGACAGAACCAAAGGGTTCACATTTGG
This sequence comes from Paracoccaceae bacterium, assembly GCA_019090405.1. GTDB lineage: Bacteria > Pseudomonadota > Alphaproteobacteria > Rhodobacterales > Rhodobacteraceae > NORP181. The sequence continues at coordinate 9,533 of JAHRVZ010000259.1, read as the reverse complement.
GTTCACTATTATTGCATTCGCTGTTGCAGACAGACCAAACATCATCGGTCGCGCAATCAGAAAAAACCCGATCCCGAGCGCCATAAGTCCAATATTAGACACTGAAAATAGCTGGTCCGGCCCACTGTCTATTGTTGTGTTTACAACAACACCCAGGACATAGGCGGTTCCCACTTCGAGAGCGCCGGCACAGGCAGAAATCACCGCCGCCAGCCATAAAACGGGCCAGGCGCCCGACAAACACCAACCCATAAACGCGCCCAGCGTTTCTGGCGGGGCGCCTTCTGCCGGGCGAAATGCGTTTATCCAATTGCCTATGTTCATTCTGCCGCCTCGGTATTCAAAAACCCGCCTGATTGCCGCGCCCAAAACTGGGCATAAAGACCATTCTGCGCCAACAGAACATCATGGCTACCTTCTTCGACAATCCTGCCCTGATCCATTACCAAAATACGATCCATCTGGGCAATGGTGGACAGCCTGTGGGCAATGGCAATGACCGTTTTACCCTCCATCATGCCATAAAGCGTTCGTTGAATCGCCGCCTCAACCTCGCTGTCCAAAGCACTGGTCGCCTCGTCCAACAACAAAATCGGTGCGTTTTTCAGGATCACACGGGCCAACGTCACGCGCTGTCTCTGTCCACCAGACAGTTTTACACCGCGCTCACCAACATGTGCCTCATAGCCCCCGCGGCCCTGAGGGTCGACCAAATCACCGATAAATTCATGCGCTTCGGCCTGCCGTGCGGCGGCTATCACCTGCTCATTGGTGGCGTCTGGACGACCGTACAGGATGTTGTCACGCACCGAGCGATGCAATAGTGAACTGTCTTGCTGCACCATACCAATATTTTGTCGCAAACTGTCTTGCGTTACATGCGAGATGTCCTGACCATCAATCAAAATCCGTCCGTTTTCGACGTCATAAAACCGCAACAGCAGTTTAACCAAGGTCGACTTACCAGCGCCGGACCGTCCAATTAGGCCAATCTTTTCGCCGGGCTCAATCGTCAGGTTGATCTGGTCAAGCCCTCCAACTCCCCGCCCATAGTGGTGCGACAAATCTTGCAGCTCTACCCGGCCATTGGCCATTATCAGCGGTTTAGAGCCTATATGATCAGTCAAATCAATCGGCTGCGCAATTGTTTCCATACCCTCCGCTACAACACCCAACTGCCGAAAGAACGAAGTCAGCGCCCACATAATCCACCCGGTCATTGCGCTTAGTCGCAGAGTCAGCGCCGAAGCAGCGGCCACAACCCCAACAGTTGCCAGACCGCCCATCCAAAGGTAAATCGCCCAACCCACGACGCCAACGATCAGCAAGCCATTCAGAAACACAAGCGCCATATCCATCGTTGTGAAAATGCGCATTTCCTTAAAAAACGTCCTGCGCGTCTGTTCAATTGCGTCTTTTGCATAGGCAAGTTCCTGGTCGTGATGCGCAAACATCTTGACCGAATGAATGTTGGAATACCCATCCACGACCCGACCCGTCACGGTCGAGCGCGCATCCGATGCCGCCTTGGACGCCGGGCCAACTCGCCTTACGGTCCAGCGGATCAACGCCGCATAAAGCGCAAACCACATCAGCAGCGGCAGCATCAATCGCGGATCAGCAAACCACAGCAACACAGCCGCCCCAATCAGATAGGCCAGCGAGTAAGAAATTGCGTCAAACACCTGAAACACAACTTCGCCCGCAGCCGGGGGTGTTTGCATAATCCGATTGGCAATTCGCCCGGCAAAGTCGTTTTCAAACCAACCAACCGATTGCCGCAACACATGTTTATGCGCGCGCCAGCGGATCAGAGTGCCGAAATTCGGCAAAATCGCGTTGTTCAGCAGAAGAAATTCAAACACGTGCAAAGAAGGGCGGATTAACATTATGAACACAGCCAAAAGGATGAATTCGGTGCTGTGATCTGCCCACATCTGCGCTGGCTCACCACCCAACAAATCAACTATACGGCCCATGAAATAGATCAATATGATCTCGTTCATGGCGACAATGACGGACACGATTGTGGTCCAGATCATTACCTTTTTGAACGGCTTGGCATAGTCGCGCATGAACGGCCAAAGCCGGTTCGGCGGGCGATCTACTTCGGGGTAATCACAATAGGGGTCAACAAGGTTTTCGAAAAAGCGAAACATTACGGCGCTCCTCTCAGAGCTAAAAAGACGTGCAATTACAGGGTGATAGTCGCCGACCACCCGGACAGAAACCGGTTGATCAGCTGTGGCTGAACCAGATTCCGTAATACATGCACAGTCCTCCGTCTTTGTTTCTGCAACTTGGATACTGCACAAGCACAGCATTGTCACGCCTGTTATTCGCCCAAAAGATCATCTCGCGTTAACGTAAAATTGGACTTGATCCATTTCTGCGTCAGATCATTCAGCTTTTTTCCCAGCGCCGGGCCTTGCAATGCAGGCATCAAATCCCTGGCTTTTATCGGAAAATCCGCTTTCGATCCGGTTTGAGCAGATTGCAAAACACCCGGCTCTAAAGATTGCTCTAACAATGCCGCCCGCAAGAGCAGGGCATCGCGAGCCTCATCGAATTTCAGGCGAAATCCCAGTTCTCCGGCACCCATCATTCCGGTCGCCGCATCACGGAGTCGGTCAACTCTGGCCAGTTGCACCCTGCTGAGTCGCAACCCATCTGCACCGCCCAGCGCCGCCAGCCTGCGCATTGCATCCGGTGCTGTGCAGTTCAGCGTTTCGAGGTGAACCAACGGCCCAAGCGCGCGATCGTCTGCGCCGGGTAATATCCGCGCCAAAACGCCGGTTTGACGCATGACTGCAACCGCCTGCGAAGGATCCGGCGCGGTCATTAGTTTGACCATTTCAGAACCCACGCGCTCCGCCGAAAGCTGCTCTAACCCATCCAGGTTATCGGCGATTGCAGCCAAAGAATCCGGATCAAACCCCGCATTAGGGTCGCCATACCATGCCTGAAACCTGAAAAAGCGCAGTGATCGCAGATAGTCTTCTTGAATCCGATCCGTGGCGCTGCCGATAAACCGCACCCGCCGGGCAAGCAGATCAGGCAGACCACCCAGCGGATCAACCACAACGCCATCAATCCCGGCATAAAGCGCGTTCATCGTAAAGTCGCGACGCGCGGCGTCTTGTTGAATATTGTCGGAATAGGCCACAACCGCACGCCGTCCATCCGTTGCCACATCGCGCCTGAACGTCGTTATTTCATGGGGGATTCCACCAGAAACCAACGTTACGGTCCCGTGGTCAATACCAGTTGGAATCGCCTTGATCCCGGCGGTTTTTGCCAATTCCATCACCGTTTCGGGATGGGCGTCCGTGGCAATATCAACATCGCTCACCGCGACACCCATAAGCGCGTTTCGCACGCAACCACCGACAAACAAAGCCTGAGCACCTTCGGCGATCAACGCCGAAAACACAGCCTGCGTGTGCGGGTTACTTAACCATTTACCTTGAACTGTCGTCATGCTTCCATCCGGGCCGCCAACCCACGCAACATGCGCGCTGTGGCTCCCCAGATATAATAGGGGCCGTAAGGTACCGTAAAGAAATAACGCCGGGTTCCGCTCCACCGACGCGATTGAATGATATAATTCGATGGGTCAGACAGGTGCGACAGCGGTACGCGAAAGACTTCTTCGACCTCGCCCGCGTCTGGCTTAATGTCAAAGGAATCTGTCAGAACCGCAACCACCGGAGTCACCAAAAAACCTGTCACCGTTTCGTGGATTGGCAAAGCGCCAAGAACCTTAGGCAGGTCAGTTGGCAGGCCGATTTCTTCCTGTGCCTCACGCAATGCAGCCGCCGTTACATCGGCATCGGTGTCTTCCTGCTTGCCACCCGGAAACGCTATCTGCCCCGGATGGTGTTTTAATGCCGAGGACCGTTTGGTCAGGAAAACCTGAGGTTCCCCCAATGTCAGATCGACGGTAATCAACACACCTGCAGGGCGCAGTTTACGCCCCTTTGGCAGTGCCGTTTCCGGGTTCAGATCGAAATCTGATGATCCATGCCCCGGCGCTGTCAAAGCACTGCGTAAACTGGCAACGGTATCACTCACCAGGTTTTTCCGCCTCAAACCCAACCGAGATCGGGTCAAGATCGTAATGCGCGCTGCAAAACTGGCAATCGGCGGTAACGCGACCGTTTTCGTTGATCATCGTACCGATATCCTTGGCAGAATAAATCGACAGGCTTTGCCGAACACGGTCCTCGGAACAGGTACAGCCAAACCGAACCGCCTGTGCGTCAAACACCCGAGGCTCTTCTTCGTGAAACAGCCGAACCAACAGGTCGGCAGGCGTCACTATTGGCCCGACCAATTCCATATCTTCGACCGTATCCAGCAGAATGTTCACGCGGCCCCAGTTTTCGCCGTCTTCTTCATCCAGCAAATCACTTGCTTTCAAAGGCTCGCCGTCACCGTCACTTTTTGTAACTAAGGGTGACGCCTTGGGCATTTGCTGCAACATAATTCCACCAGCGCGCCAATGTTCAGGCTCATTTGGACCAGACGCGCGCCCGAAACTTAACGAAAACCGGGTTGGCAGTTGTTCGGATTGGGCAAAATATGCTTCGGCACAATCGCTTAACGACTTTCCGGTCAGAGAAGTGATGCCTTTATACGGCTCGTTGCCTTCTCCCTGATCCAACATCACCGCGAAATAGCCGGTGCCAAGCTGATCCATCGGCCCGCCTGTTACCAAACGGTCTTTGTCATAGCTGGCATAGGCCCGCACTCTCGCCGGTTCGCCTTCGACCGCTGGGGCGTAATAATCCGTGGCGATCATCCGCACCGGGCCATCCGACTGAACTTGCAGTGATAATTTCCAACGCAGCTTGATCGTCTGTCCGATCAACGCCGTAAGCAGGGCCATTTCGGCAACAAGAGCCTCGACCACCACCGGATAGTTATGCTGCCTTAAAATTCCGTCAAGAACGCCATCCAAACGAGCCACGCGACCTCGTATGTCTGATGCGTCTAATTGAAACGGCAGGACGCTATCGTCCCACGCGATTTTTGTACCATAGGTCATGGGGTTTCCTTATACGCCACAGGTTGGCATACCGCCCTATATAGGCGCAACATGCAGCGTTGAAAGGGCTATCAGATGATTAGACGTTTTGGAACCAGCCCCGAACCCGGTAAAACATATCGCCGTCGCCCTGGCGCATATGCTTTGTTGCCCCGTGACGGATCGCTTTTGCTGACCGTTCAATACGCCCCGATGCCGGATGTTCAACTGCCGGGTGGCGGCATCGATCCTGGTGAATCGCCCACTACGGCACTGCATCGCGAAGTGTTCGAGGAAACAGGTTGGTGCATCACACAACCGCGCAAAATTGGGGTTTTTCGTTTATTCACATTCATGCCTGAATACGACCTTTGGGCCGAAAAAATCTGCCATATCTACACAGCACGCCCGACAATTTGCAAAGGCCCGCCAATTGAGCCTGATCACGAAACACTGTGGGCCGCCCCAGACATCGCAGCACAATTGCTTAAGAGTCCCGGAGATCGCCATTTCGCCGAAAAATATAGTGCTCAGATTGATCGCTATCGACCTTAGTTAATTTCCTTCGTACTCAAACAAAATCGCTGAGACATCGTCATCCATCCCTTGTTCTGGTGACATTGACCGGGACAACATCCAGAACAGATCATCCAGAAATTCCTGCCCTGATTGACCAGACGCGCAGCTTCGGATCAATTCAACCAACCCGTCTTCTTCCAGCATTTGACCGTTGTTCATCTGACATTCTGTAAAACCATCCGAATACAACAACAACCGATCCCCCGGCTTTAGTTCTGTTTCAAACTGGTCATAGGAAACGTCAGGCAAGAGACCGATAGGAATGCCGCCTTTGCCGATGAACTCAACGCTTCCATCCCGGCGCAAAACCAGAGGGTGTGGGTGTCCAGCCTGTATCAATTGCACCCGCCCGGTCCGCAAATCCGCAGTGGCGTAAGCTATGGTAAAGTATTCTTCGATACCGGTCTCGGCGAGCAATAGTGAATTCATCATTCGCGCAACATCTTCGGGTTGTCGTAGGCTATAGGTTTGATCGTCATGCCCCTGCACTCCAACATTCTGGTCGAAATGCGTACTGCTAAGATAACCAGCCAATCGCGCGGTCATCATTGCCGAAGTGATCCCGTGCCCCGATATATCAACACTATAGAACCCGACATGATCCTGAGCCGGTGAAAACATACCCACAAGGTCGCCGCCAATATGCCCACAAGGTTTCAGCAGCAGGCTAACCTGCGCCGCGCCGAAATCACGGGTTCGTTCTGGTACTAAAGATTCCTGAATTTTCTTGGCCTGAATCAAATCCTTGTCAATTGTGTCATATGCCGCCTGCAATTGCCCCAACGTGTCCAAAATCATCCGGTTTTTCTCGGACAACTCTTGCTGCATGCTGAATATGCGATCTCCAGCGGTGATTCGCGCCCGCAATTCGCCCGAGTTCACCGGTTTGGTCAGAAAATCATCGGCCCCTGCATCCAGACCTTTTGCCACATCATTTTTCTCGCTCTTTGACGTGAGCAAAATGAAATAGCCATAGCCGTCTTGCGGAAGCTCTCGGAAGGTTCGGCAAAATTCCAGCCCGCTCATCCCGGGCATCATCCAGTCGCTAAGCACCAGGTCAGGCATCGTTTCGGCGCAAATTTCTAGCGCCTGTTCGCCGCTTTCCGCCTCGAGAATCTCAAACCCCCATTTTTTGAGATAGCTCACCAAAATCCGACGTTGCAGGCGACTGTCATCTACAACCAACACCCGCCGGATCGCGCCGGGTTGGTTCTGAGCACCTTCCAATTTGCTTACTGTCGAAAACACCGAATTCACCCCATACAAAGCGCCGCAACAATGCGATCCCACCACTATTCACGGTCTGCATTAACAGGTGGTAAAACGTAAAATTGTCTTTGTTTTCCGTATCAAATTAACGAATTGTTTAGTCGCTTCAATTCTATTTGATGTCGTGGGGCGTTGATTGGTAGGTGGGTTATGATCCAATGGTCGCGAGTAAATGTATTGCGGGATGAGGTTGGGGCCGAAGATTTTGAAGAAGTTGTCGATCTTTTTCTCGAAGAAGTGGAAGAGGCCATTCAGGGCTTGTCAGCAGATTCTTCGGCTACTCAAATGGAACAGCATTTGCACTTCCTCAAGGGCAGCGCGTTGAACCTTGGGTTTCAAGCGTTTTCTGACCTTTGTCAGGACGGAGAACGAAGGTCTGCGAAGGGAGAAACCGGAACCATAGACCTGGCGGCAATTGTTGATGGATTCGAACAATCAAAAGCCCTGTTTGTCTCGCAGCTTCCGGAAATGTTGGCTGCATAGGGCTAGCACCGAAATTCTGGCACCATCAGCGCGACGCTGGCTTGCCCCGGCACGTAAAACCAGCTACTCCGCAGCCGGTCCATGCATGAGGAAGCCCAGATGTCCGCACCCAAAAAAGTTGTCCTTGCCTATTCAGGCGGCCTTGATACTTCGATCATTCTGAAATGGTTGCAGACGGAATATGGCTGCGAAGTTGTGACCTTTACCGCAGATCTTGGTCAAGGAGAAGAACTCGAACCAGCGCGTGCCAAGGCAGAAATGATGGGTGCGTCTGAAATTTACATAGAAGACGTCCGCGAAGAATTTGTTCGTGATTTCGTATTCCCGATGTTCCGCGCCAATGCATTGTACGAAGGGCTGTACCTGTTGGGCACGTCTATCGCACGCCCTCTTATCTCCAAACGTCTGGTTGAGATCGCCAAAGAAACCGGTGCAGATGCCGTGGCCCATGGCGCAACTGGCAAAGGCAACGACCAGGTACGGTTCGAGCTTAGCGCCTATGCGTTGGACCCCGAAATCAAAGTCATTGCGCCTTGGCGTGAGTGGGATTTGTCCAGCCGGACAAAATTGATTGATTTCGCGGAAAAAAACCAGATCCCGATCGCTAAAGACAAACGTGGAGAGGCACCCTTTAGCGTTGATGCCAACCTTTTGCACACCTCCTCCGAAGGCAAGGTTCTAGAAGATCCCGCCGTCGAAGCCCCCGACTATGTTTATCAGCGCACGGTTAACCCCGAAGACGCGCCAAACACGCCAGAATTCATCGAAATCGGATTTGAACAGGGCGATGCGGTCAGCATAAATGGCAAGTCGATGTCGCCTGCAACGATTCTGACCAAATTGAACGAACTTGGCGGGAAACACGGTATCGGGCGGCTTGATCTGGTCGAGGGTCGTTTTGTCGGCATGAAATCGCGTGGTGTTTATGAAACACCCGGCGGTACTGTGCTGCTTGAGGCCCATCGTGGAATCGAACAAATCACTCTTGACCGGGGCGAAGCGCACCTAAAGGACGAATTGATGCCCCGCTATGCCGAACTGATTTACAACGGTTTTTGGTACAGTCCCGAACGCGAAATGCTGCAAGCCGCGATTGATCGCAGCCAGCGCCACGTAACCGGTACTGTGCGACTGAAGCTATACAAAGGTCTGACGCGCACAGTTGCAAGATGGTCCGATCATTCGCTGTATTCTGAAGAACATGTAACGTTCGAAGATGACGCAGGAGCCTATGATCAAAAAGATGCGGCTGGGTTTATAAAACTTAACGCATTGCGCCTGCGCCTGATCGCCATGCGGGACCGTCGGTTACAAAAATAGGGTCTGATCTCAAGTCCATTTTTGCAGCGCTTCTTGGACTGAAGGTTCTAAGGCTTTGCATCGCCTGCAAAATGTAAACTTCGCTCACCTGCGCGTGACCTAAGATGTCATCCCATTGCGATGGGCGTGTTGGGTGTGCTTGGCTGTTTACAGGAGGACTCAGCATGACCCTATTTGATGATCTCAAACCGCTTGCCCTGGCTTTACTGATTGCTATTGCCGGGATTGCACGCTGTGGCTCTGCATCTGCTGCAGACTTGCAAACATTGACTGTTGCGGGCGGATGTTTTTGGTGCGTCGAGGCAGATTTTGAAAAAGTGGACGGTGTGACCGAGGCAGTTTCAGGCTTCACCGGCGGGACTCTCAACAATCCAAGCTACAAAACAGTAACTGCAGGTGGCACTGGTCACTATGAGGCCGTGGAAATCACCTTTGATCCGGCAATTGTATCACGTGAAACACTGTTGAATATGTTCTTCCGCTCGGTTGATCCCACCGACGCCGGAGGACAGTTCTGTGACCGTGGCCCTAGTTATCGCACCGCAGTTTTTGTCTCTAATCAAGGGGAGATGGCGCTGGCTGAACAAGCAAAAGCAAAGGCGATGGCCGATCTTGGCCAAGAAATTGTCACGCCCGTATTGTCAGCTAAACCGTTTTACCCGGCAGATGAATATCATCAGAACTACTACAAGGGCAGCAAAATAGTGTTGACCCGCTTTGGTCCGAAAAGACAGGCATCAGCCTATAAACTTTATCGCAAAGGCTGCGGTCGCGACAAGCGCGTCAAGGAACTATGGGGAAATGACGCGCCTTTTGTTCACAGCTAACACTTTCGCCTTTCACCACCCGCGTT
>JAHRVZ010000258.1 GCA_019090405.1 Paracoccaceae bacterium | reverse complement strand
TTGACAAAAGTGTCCGTAAATACCTGGGGCTAGGCGCAGGCGCAGCACTTGCCTATACAGCCGAACCAAAAATCGACGGTTTGTCGTTGTCTCTGCGGTATGAGCAGGGAAAACTGGTTCAGGCCGCGACACGTGGTGATGGAGAGGTAGGCGAAAACGTAACTGCCAACGCCCGCACGATCGCGGATATTCCCCAAGTTTTGCAGAATGCTCCGGGCATTCTAGAGGTTCGGGGCGAAGTGTATATGGCGCATGCGGATTTTGCTGCCTTGAATCTGCGTCAGATAGAAAAGGGTGAAAAGACTTTTGTCAATCCGCGCAATACGGCGGCGGGTGCTTTGCGCCAGTTGGATGCCAGAATCACTGCGGAACGGGCTTTGCACTTTTTCGCCTACGCATGGGGGGAATTGTCTGACCCCCTTGGGAAAACGCAAACCGATGCGCTTACAGAGCTTGCTGCGCTTGGCTTTACAATCAACCCGCTGACCCGGCTTTGTGCCGGGCCAGACGAGATGATCGCCCAGTATCGCCTGATCGAAGAGCAGCGTGCCACGCTTGGCTATGACATCGACGGTGTTGTGTACAAAGTTGATGATCTGGCGCTGCAGTCGCGGCTTGGGTTTCGCTCGACCACGCCGCGATGGGCGATCGCGCATAAATTCCCTGCAGAACTGGCCTGGACACGGCTTGAATCCATCGACATTCAGGTCGGTCGCACCGGCGCGCTTAGCCCGGTGGCGCGTTTGACGCCAGTGACGGTTGGTGGTGTTGTCGTGTCAAATGCGACTTTGCACAACGAGGATTACATCGCAGGGTGTGATGCAAAGGGCCATGAAATTCGCGGCGGCAAAGATATTCGTGTTGGCGATTGGGTGCAGGTCTATCGCGCGGGCGATGTGATCCCAAAGATTGCCGACGTTGATCTGTCCAAGCGCCCGGATACTGCAGCCCGTTATGTTTTCCCGACCCAATGCCCCGAATGCAAAAGCGATGCCATCCGCGAAGAGGGCGATGCGGTGCGGCGCTGTACAGGTGGGGTGATCTGCCCGGCGCAGGTTGCCGAAAAACTGAAGCATTTCGTCAGTCGTGCCGCGTTTGATATTGATGGCTTGGGGGCCAAGCAGGTGGTGCAGTTCTATAATGATGGCTGGATCAAGGAACCGGCTGACATTTTCACCTTGGCCGCGCGGTTCAGCAGCGGCATGCAACAGCTGAAAAACCGCGAAGGCTGGGGCGAAAAATCGGCGGATAAGCTTTTTGCCGCGATCGAAGACAAACGCACAATCCCACTGAGCAGGTTGATATTCGCGCTGGGTCTGCGCCATGTGGGCGAGGCCGCGTCGAATTTGCTGGCCTCCCATTATGGCAGTTGGTCAGCATTGGAGCAGGCCATCAGCGACGCCGCCGCGATGGAAGGCCCGGTTTGGGACGATCTGATCGCGATTGATGGTGTTGGCACTGTGATGGCAACGTCTTTGGTGACCGGTTTCGCGCAAGAGGCAGAGCGCGCTGCAATAGATCGGCTGGTCGCACATCTGAATGTGCTGGATGTTAAACAACCTGACACCGCAGACAGCCCCGTGGCCGGAAAAACCGTTGTTTTCACTGGAACGCTGGAAAAGATGACCCGTGCCGAGGCCAAAGCGCGGGCAGAAACGCTTGGGGCGAAAGTGGCAGGTTCAGTAAGTGCGCGCACCGATTTACTGGTGGCCGGTCCGGGGGCTGGATCCAAGGCGAAAAAGGCCGCGGAACTGGGTATTGAAACGCTGGACGAAGACGGCTGGCTGGCCTTGATCGGCGCATTATGAGCGGCCGGCCGGAACCTCTTTTTCCGCTGTTTGCCGGGCTTGAAACGCTGGAAGGCGTCGGCCCGAAAACCGCGCAATTGTTAACCCAAAATGGCGTGGAATCGCCGCGTGATGTGCTGTTTAGCTTGCCATATGCGGTGGTTGACCGACGTCGCCGCGAAACCATCAAGGGTGCCGATTTACCAACGACGTTAACGGTTACGGTGACGGTCGGTGCCCATCGCGCCCCTGCCAATCGGGGCGGCGCATATCGTATTCACGTCGAGGATTCGCAGGCAGATTTCCAGCTTGTGTTCTTTCATGCTCGCAGCGAATACCTTAGAAAAATCTTGCCAAAAGGGTCCACTCGGGTGGTGTCAGGCAAGCTTGAACTGTTTGATGGCATGGCCCAAATGGTGCACCCCGACCATATTTTGCCAGTGCAAGACGCCAGTGATATCCCTGACTTTGAGCCAGTGTATCACCTGACCCAAGGTGTTACGCAAAAGACAATGTACAAGGCCGTGCGCAGCGCGCTGACCCGCACGCCTGACCTTATTGATTGGGTTGATCCGACCTATAAGGCACAGGAAAACTGGCCGGATTGGGCGGATGCAATTGCTGCTGCCCATGCGCCTGCGGGGTTGGATGATTTGTTGCCAACGGCCCCGGCAAGGGCGCGGTTGGCCTATGACGAACTGATGGCGCATCAGTTGACACTGGCGCTGGCGCGGATGCGCGATCGCAAAGCACGCGGTATCGTCAGTGTGGCGACCGGGGATTTGCAGGAGAGGGCGTTGGCCTCGCTGCCATACAAACCAACCTCAGCGCAAAACCGCGCGGTTGCTGAAATTACGGCGGATATGGCATTGCCGCAGCGGATGAACCGGTTGCTGCAGGGCGATGTCGGGTCGGGCAAAACGCTTGTAGCGTTCTTGGCGTTGCTGGTCGCGATTGAATCTGGCGGGCAGGGGGTGATGATGGCCCCGACCGAGATACTCGCGCGGCAACATCTGGAGGGGTTGCGCCCGCTGGCCGAGAGTATCGGTGTCGTGCTGGAAATTCTGACGGGGCGCGATAAAGGGGCTGAACGCGCGGCCAAACTGGCGGCGCTAAAGCGCGGTGATATTCAGATATTGGTTGGCACCCATGCCGTATTTCAAAGCGATGTTGAGTTTCACCAATTGCGCCTAGCAGTTGTGGATGAACAACATCGCTTTGGCGTGCGTCAACGCATGGAATTGGCCGAAAAGGGCGTGGCGGCGGATGTTCTGGTGATGACGGCTACGCCCATTCCGCGCAGTCTGGCATTGACGCAATATGGCGATATGGATGTGTCGGTGCTGGATGAAAAGCCACCCGGACGCAAGCCGATCAAAACCGCAGTTGTCAGTACCGAACGCATCGACGAAGTGATTGGCCATTTGCGCAAGGCAATTGATGAGGGCCGGCAATGTTACTGGGTTTGCCCTTTGGTCGAGGAATCTGAAAACGTTGATCTGACGGCGGCCGAGGATAGGTTCAAACGGCTGCGTGCTGTGCTGGGCGAAGGCGTGGTTGGGCTTATCCATGGTCAGATGCCGTCGGCGGAAAAAGACGCGGCAATGGCGGCGTTTCAGGCGGGTGACACCAAGGTTCTGGTGGCGACAACCGTGATCGAGGTTGGGGTGGATGTGCCAAATGCCACAATCATGGTGATCGAGCGCGCCGAATTTTTCGGGCTGGCACAGCTGCACCAATTGCGTGGTCGTGTTGGGCGAGGCGCTGCGGCATCGACCTGTTTGCTGATGTATCAACCGCCTTTGGGCGATGCCGGTCGGCGGCGGCTTGAGGTTTTGCGCGAAACCGAAGACGGGTTCGCGATTTCCGAGACAGATTTGCAAATGCGTGGGGCAGGTGATCTGATTGGCACCGCACAATCTGGCCTGCCACGGTTCCGTATTGCCGATCTGGAACGACAGGCGGCATTGATGGCCGTGGCGCAAAGTGATGCACGCGCTTTATTGGCTGCTGATCCCGATTTAACCAGTGAACGCGGACAGGCGGCGCGTGTTCTTTTGTGGCTGATGCGGCAGGATCAGGCTATTCGTTTAATTTCAGTAGGTTAACGGTTTTTGTTCCAAAAAGTTCACAAATGTTCCTAAAAAGTTCTTTACATATGTGTCCTGAAATGAGAACAAAGGGTCAACAAGTAGTTAATTGTAAGACCTGAAGAACCGGAGACGCCGCTATGATGACTCAGCTGAAAACGAC
>JAHRVZ010000257.1 GCA_019090405.1 Paracoccaceae bacterium | reverse complement strand
CCATGCCGCGATGCAGCCCCTGCTGTTCGGCCTGCCGGTTCAGACAATAAATCCGGTCGGCATTGGCCTGATGCAAAGACAGCGCAAACGGACCATCAACCGGCCGCGCCCGCAGAACCCGGTCGCTGGACAGGTTTGGAAACCACAATGATACGACGCGTTTGTGCACTTTGTTTGACGTCCCTCAAAGTAAATGTTCGCCGTTTGTTCTTCTTATGCTTTCGGTCGTCTGCTGTCGAGTCCCCAGGGATGGAAATGGCCCAAGCCGACCAGTGGAACCGATGTCTCAAAACGACCCATTGCCGCAATTCGTCCAGCCGGGGGCACGTCGCGCGACAGCAGGAAAAGCTGCCGTTCGACCCAGATGCGGCGAACCCATGTGCCTGAAGGTTGGCGGTGTGGATGAACTGGCCGTTGCGAGATCAACGCTGTGGTGAGTAAACTTTGCTCAAACCGACTTTCATTAACCAAATAAATACCCGCATTTCACCACGGTCCCTTCTGGACCACTTAAGCGGTATTCATTACACAGGCCAAGAAGATTACAAGCAGACATGGACATGACAGCAAAACCGCGCGTACAGATTTTCATCAAGTTCGTCCTTCTATGCAGTCTCCTGGTCGGCTATTTTGGCTATCTCAGTTACGAATACGATGTCGCGACGGGTGGTGTGGCCGCGCTGCTAACATGGAGCTTCTTTGTCCTTTGCACCCCTGTGGCCGACGCAGGGTTCTTATTGGATTTCCCTCTCCGATTGCTGTTCGGCATTCGCATGGTGGTTTCGGAAATTGCTGTCTGGATCGTGGCCCTTGGCCTAAACGCAGTGACGCTGCTTTATGGTCCAAGCTACTATAAAACCACTATCCTGACCGAGCTGCTGCACAAAATAATTACGATACCATTCCCGTATTGGGGGGTGATCGGACTGTCAGGCTTTGGAACATTTTTATCAATCCGCTTTGGCGACGAGCTGATGGACGTCATTCATCATCGCGACCGGTCATTCTTTCATTCCCATCACTTCAAGCATGAGTTGATACTATTCGCCTTCTTCTTAATGGTTCTCGTTGGCTACTACGAGCTCATCTCTTCCATCGGTATAGATGCTGCCCTGAAGTAAACCGACCTCTGCGGTGCCGCTTTCTCGCATCGTCTAATGCAGGCGCGCCGACATTTTCGGCCCTTTGCGGACATTAGTGATGTTATCGTGCGCCGCAGTGATGTTGTCGTGCGCTGCGTGCCGTTTCACCAGAGCAGCCAGTGTGTAGAGCAGCAATTCTGGGGCGCTGTGGGCCGCAGTGCGGGCTTATGTGCTCTCACTCTGGGCGAACTCCAAATCCAGGTTCAAATTGGGCGGTGTTAATCCAGCTACAAACCTTCTATGTCTGCCTGAAATCCGGAAAGGATACCCCATGCCTAAATCCAAAAAACCTAAAGTAAAACGCCCGGGCGCAAACCCCGTCCAGAAGCCGGCTTGGTATCAAGCGCTCAACGGAACTGCTGGAGGGCAGGGTCAGCGGCCAACTAAGACAGGCAAGAAATCACAAAACAAATCAGCATAAACCGAATGCGATTTTTCAAGTCATTTTGTTGATGGCAGGACCTGGAACTCCGGTCCGCTAAAATGGCATACATTGTATAGGCATCCATCGGCGGCTATCATGATCGGCCCAGTGCTGCCGCTAGCAACCCTTGCGGCGAATGGCCGCTTCTCGAGCCCAAGACGTAAACCAACGTAAGTCGAGATGTGTTGACGGCAGGAAATCGGACTGACCTGTCGACAAGAGCCGCTGCTGTCTAAGGCAATCGCTACCAGCAAACCAGTCTACCGTAAAACCATGGTGCCGTCGGCAGTGCTCAGAAAATTCACAAAATGCCTTTAAATACATGGGTTTAGTTGACAATATCAGGGAAAACTCTAAATTCAGCCATTAAAATACTATTAGTAGAAACGCGGCAGGATCATCTCACATAAGCATAAGTTCATCTTTCTAAAAACCGGCAAAACCGCAGGCACGTCAGTTGAAATTGCCTTGTCCAAGTTTTGCGGTGCAAACGACATCGTGACCAAAATTTCTGAAGCAGATGAAGAAACGCGCAAATCACTGGGATATACTGGCGCTCAAAACTATTCTGGCAATATATCTCCGGCTCTTAAGTGGCTTAGGTCTCGTTTGGGGAAAGCTGAGCCAACCACGTTCTACAATCACATGCCCGCCACAGATATCCGCGCGCTGATCTCTCAGGAAATCTGGGACGGTTATTTCAAGTTTTGTATTGAAAGAAATCCGTGGGACAAAACGGTTTCCTACTACTACTGGAAGAACCGTTCAGAGCCGCGTCCGTCCATGATCGACTGGCTCAATAAAGGTGGTCACAAAACCCTTCAGGATCGCGGGCGTCAACTGTACACCATTGACGACAACATCGTGGTGGATCAGGTGATAAAATACGAAAACCTCACCGACGATCTCGAAACGGTACGATTGAAAATTGGACTGCCTGAACCTCTTGAATTACCAAATGCCAAATCAGGTGTTCGCAAGGACAAAAGACGCTACCAGGAAATTTTTAGCGATGAAGAAAGGCAAATTATCGCAAAGGATTTCGCTTATGAAATCAGAACATTCGGGTATGCGTTCTAGGATCATCAGTTTCTGCTGGTG
>JAHRVZ010000256.1 GCA_019090405.1 Paracoccaceae bacterium | reverse complement strand
TTGTGTTACTGGCGGTTTGCGGATCTGTGGACCAGCCCAGCACATAATTTCCGTTGACGGCTTCGTTGGTGCCATACAGCACATCGCCCTTCCATTCTCCATGAAACACGCCTTCGACAAAGCCGCCTTCGTCGCCGGTGCCATCATCAATGGGCCGCCAGCCCTGTTGCGGCCAACGGGTGATTTCGATCTCAAAATTGTCCGGGTCGTCGACAAGACAACCATAGTCGCGCACCGAGCTGTCCGTAGCAACGACAATGGGAACAGAATGATGCGGCAGGCTGGGTTTGTCGGCGGCATCAAAGATATAGACAGGTGCGTTCATTGGGGTTGTCCTTAACAGCGAGATGTTGGTCTGATCCTAGTCAGAAACCCCACGCATTCAATCGCACGGACGACAGATCGGTCGCGGACGCCGTTTTCTTTCAAAGAAAACGGGACGGAAAATTTGAAATTTTCCGCCTGTCGGGATTAGGCGACCGCTGCTGCAAAACTGCTGCGATAAAGTTCAGACAACTCGGACATCGACGCTTCAGAGGTGCCGATGCGCAGGGTGTCGCCAGTAAACCGACCAACAAAGGAAATCGGCACAGCGGCCTGACCGGCAGCCATCATCAGGGCTTCGGCCTGATCAAAGTTGCAGGCCACCAGATACCTTGCCTGATCTTCCCCAAACAGCATTTCAGTCGTTGCCGCGTCCAGTTGCAGCCCCACACCTGCGGCCTCGGCCAGTTCAAAGGCTGCCAGCACCAGACCGCCATCAGACAGATCAGTGCAGGCTTTGATGAGTTCGCGATTGGCGCGGATAAAGTCTCCGTTGCGCTTTTCTGCCGCAAGATCGACGGCTGGCGCGTCGCCTTCTTCACGGTTGAATACCTCGGCAAGCAGGGCAGACTGGCCCATATGTCCGATTGTTTCGCCAATCAGCAGCAACTGATGACCGTCGCGGACTTCGCAGCCGATAATGTCGTCTGTATGGGTCAACAGGCCAACTGCGCCAATGGTGGGCGTTGGCAAAATACCCTCGCCATCGGTTTCATTATAAAGCGACACGTTGCCCGAAACGATGGGCATATCCAGCGCGATACAGGCGGCGCTGATGCCTTTGATGGCTCCGACAAACTGCCCCATTATTTCGGGTTTCTCCGGGTTGCCGAAGTTCATATTATCGGTTGTTGCCAACGGTGTAGCGCCCACAGCCGTCAAGTTCCGATAGGCCTCGGCGACGGCTTGTGCGCCACCTTGTTCGGGGTTGGCACGCACATAGCGCGGTGTCACATCCGAGGTGAAGGCCAGTGCTTTGTCACTGCCATGTACCCGCACGATCCCGGCGCCAATGCCGGGATTACGGACGCTGTCGGCCATGACCATGGTATCGTATTGTTCATAGACCCATTGTTTGCCCGCGTAATTGGGCGAAGCAAGCAAAGCGTTCAGCCCATCAATAGGATCAACTTGCACGATGTCTGCTACCGGGGCGGCAGGTGGGGTTTCGACCCAGGGGCGGTCATATTCCGGGGCTGATCCGGACAGGGTGGCCAACGGCAGATCAGCTTTCAGTTCGCCATTATGCAGGATGACAAAGCGGTCCTCGGCGATGGTTTCACCGACAATGGCAAAATCAAGGTCCCATTTTTCGAAAACGGCGCGGGCCTGCGCCTCAAGTTCGGGGCGCAGAACCATCAACATGCGTTCCTGAGATTCCGACAGCATCATTTCGTAGGCGGTCATGTTCTCTTCGCGTTGCGGCACATCTTCCAGGTTCAGACGCACACCCAGCCCACCCTTGTCGCCCATTTCAACGGCCGAACAGGTCAGACCAGCCGCGCCCATATCCTGAATGGAAATGACCGCTCCGGTTTGCATCAACTCAAGCGTTGCTTCCATCAGACGCTTTTCGGTGAACGGATCACCGACCTGAACCGTGGGGCGCTTTTCTTCGATGGTGTCATCAAATTCGGCACTGGCCATGGTGGCACCACCAACGCCGTCACGCCCGGTTTTGGCACCCAGATAGACCACTGGCATGCCGATACCGGACGCCGCGGAATAGAAAATTTCGTCTGTTTTGGCGATGCCGGCGGCAAAGGCGTTCACCAGGCAGTTGCCGTTATAAGCCGGATGAAACCGGACTTCGCCCCCAACTGTGGGCACGCCAAAGCAATTTCCATAGCCTCCGACGCCTTCGACAACACCGTTGACCAACCGCCGCGTCTTGGGATGATCCGGTTCGCCAAAGGACAGCGAATTCATTGCCGCGATGGGGCGTGCGCCCATGGTGAACACGTCGCGCAGGATGCCTCCAACTCCGGTGGCAGCACCTTGATAGGGTTCTATATAGGACGGGTGGTTGTGGCTTTCCATTTTGAAGACCACGCATTGACCATCGCCAATATCAACGATGCCCGCGTTTTCGCCCGGACCACATATGACCTGAGGGCCGGTGGTTGGCAGCGTGCGCAGCCATTTCTTTGAGGATTTATACGAGCAATGTTCGTTCCACATCGCCGAAAATATGCCCAGTTCGGTGTAGGTCGGCGTGCGGTCGATGATCTCAAGAATGCGTTGGTATTCATCCGGGCTAAGCCCGTGGCTTGCGATCAGTTCGGGCGTGATGGTCGGTTCCTGCATCGGTCGCGGATTCCCCAATTTGGCAGCATTTGCGCTGC
>JAHRVZ010000255.1 GCA_019090405.1 Paracoccaceae bacterium | reverse complement strand
CGATGACCGCGCCAATCTATGCCGATCCCGACATGAAAGCCGCACGCGAGGCGCTGGTGCCAATGAAACGTATCGGTGATCCTGAGCGCGATTTCGCCGGGTTGGTGAGGTTTCTGATCTCGCCCGAGGCGGGGTATATCACTGGCCAGAACATTCTGGCTGATGGCGGTTTGATCGGATCAATTCACGCACAAATTGCCGGTCGTCCCAAGTCGGGGAATATCTGATGCGCTATCCCGCCCCTGACCCTGATCGGGCCCGCGCCTATCGTGCCGCAGGGTATTGGGGCGATGATACAATAGCTGCATTGATCGCAAGTGCCGCCAAAGTTACCCCCGATCATCTGGCGGTTCGTGACAATCGCGGTGACGCCTATTCCTATGGGCAGCTAATGCAAAAATCGGCCCATCTGGCCGGTTATTTGCAGGCGCAGGGTATATCAAAGGGCGATGTTGTTACGGTCTGCATGCCCAACTGGGCCGATACGGTGGTGGCCTTTCTGGCCATTCTGCGCGTAGGAGGCGTGGTCAATCCGGTGCCGGTCAACTATGGGCGGGCTGATCTGGCCTATGCAATCGGCAAATGCCAATCCCGCGCCCTGATCCTGCCGGACCACTTCCGCAATACTGATTTCAGGGCCGAACTGGCTGGAATCGACCCGCAGCTTTTGGCCGAGTGCACCATCATCATGCGTGGCAGCGGTCCGATGAATGGCATGACCGATTGGTCTCAGGCGTTGATGGCCGATCCGATCGTCGCAGATGTTGCTGTGTTGGCAGACGATCCGGCGGCGGTCCTGCTGACCTCGGGGACCGAATCTAAATCCAAAGGCGCGGTGCATTCGCATAATTCCATCCTTTTCGGCGAACGCGTCATGGCACAGGCGCTGGGGGCCGGGACGCAGGATGTGACGTTCATGGCCTCTCCGATTTCACATACCACCGGGTTCATGCACGGGGTCGTTCTGACCCTGACCACTGGGGGAACGTTATCGTTGCTGGACGTATTCGATGGTGTGGTTGCCGCCAAACAGATGCAGGCGCATGGCTGCACATGGACGATGGGCGCGACACCGTTTCTGGCCGAAATTTCGGCTGCGATGGCCGAAACCGACACGCCGCTGCCGACCTTGCGCTATTTCTTGTGTGGTGGTGCTCCGATCCCCGAAGTACTGGCCAAACGGGCGACCGATATGGGCATACGGGTACTGTCGATCTATGGATCAACCGAAAGTCCTCCTCACACTATGGTTCAACCCGATGATCCGGTTGAAAACGCCTGGACTAGCGATGGCCGCGCGTTTCCCGGCATTGAGCTGCGCATTGTCGACACCAACGGGCAGGATTGCCCGACCGGCACAGTTGGCGAGGAATATTCGCGCGGACCGAACACGTTTCTGGGCTATCTCGACGATCCGGACCTGACCCGTAAGGCGCTGGATAGCGATGGTTGGGTGCATTCCGGCGATCTGGCGCGGATGCTGCCTGATGGGTCATTGCGGATCTCTGGGCGACTAAAGGAAATCATCGTGCGTGGCGGCGAAAATATATCGGTCCGCGAGGTCGAAGAAGCCTTGATGACGCACCCATCGGTCGCGCGCGTGGCCGTTGTAGGGGTGGCGCATCCCCGATTGGGGGAAACCGGTGCAGCGGTGATCGTTTTGCGCCCCGGAGCCACGGAACCAGAATTAAGAGAGTTGACTAAATATCTGATAAATAAGGGTATTACAAAGTTCAAACTACCCGAGCACCTACACATCTGGGACGATTTGCCGACCAATCCAACCGGCAAGGTCCAGAAATTCATCATCCGCCAAAAGCTGGCGGATCACGCAAAAGACAAAAGGAAGAAAACCGCATGATTAGCTTTGAAGTGAATGGAAATATCGGCACCATAACTATGAGCCGCGCACCGGTAAACGCCCTTGACCCCTCGCTGGTCAGCGCTCTGGGTGACGCGTTGGATAAGGTCGAAGCTGCCGACCTGACAGCACTGATGATCAAATCCGACCAGAAAATTTTCTGCGCCGGGGCAGATTTGTCGATGATCGCCGGGTATTTTGATGAACCGGATCCTGTTGGCATCATGGCTAAGTACACCAAATCTCTGCACACTCTGTTTGACCGGATCGAAGCCTTGCCCGTGGTCACAATCGCGGTGATTGACGGCGCAGCACTGGGTGGTGGTCTGGAACTGGCGCTGTCGTGCGACATGCGCATTGTCTCGACCCGCTCAAAGATCGGCCTGCCCGAGGCAGGCGTCGGTTTGATCCCCGGAGCGGGTGGCACCCAGCGTCTGACGCGGCTTGCCGGACCGGGTGTGGCGGCGCGCATCATCCTGTCCAGCGACGTGATCAACGGCACCGAAGCCGAGCGTCTGGGCATCGCTCAATGGGTCGCAGATCCAGAAGATATGGCGGCCCTTGCGGATAAGGTTTCAGGTCGGATCGGCGGATTGTCGGCCCCATCCTTGCGCGCTTCGAAACGCTGTATGGCGGCATGGTTTGATCCGGCGCAAAACGGCTTTGAACTGGAAGGCGATGTGACGCGCGAACTGATGCCGACACAGGAAACACGCGACCGCGTGCACAATTTTTTCAAACGCAAATAACGCAAGATACCAAAGGAACGACACAATGAATTTCAACGGAAAAACAGTCCTTGTGACCGGTGCTGCCTCGGGAATTGGCAATGCCTGTGCCAAGGGATTTGCCGCTGCCGGCGCCAAGGTCATTCTGACCGACATCAATGCGACAGGTGGCGAGGCCGCAGCCGCAGAGCTGCCCGGTGCGGTCTTTATGCAGATGGATGTGACCAACCGCGATGAATGCACAGCACTTGCTGCAAAGATCGAGGCCGAGATTGGCGGGCTGGATGTGCTGGTCAATGCCGCTGGTTGGGACATTATCGAACCCTTCATGAAAAATACGCCTGAGTACTGGGAAAAAATCATGGCGCTGAACTTTATGGGTCCGGTTCAACTGACCCGTGCGGTTCTGCCGTTGCTGATTGACGCCAAAGACGGCGGACGGGTTGTCAACGTGGCCTCAGACGCCGGGCGCGTCGGGTCGTTTGGCGAAACAGTTTATGCGGGTGCCAAGGGTGGTATCATTGCCTTTACCAAATCGCTGGCCCGCGAAATGACCCGCAACAAGGTGCGGGTAAACTGCGTCTGTCCGGGTCCGACCGATACGCCGCTGTTTGCCACCCAAACCGAAAAAATGCAGGTCGCGCTGACCAATGCCATCCCGATGCGTCGCCTTGGACAGGCGTCTGAGGTTGCCGATGGCGTGCTGTTCTTTGCCTCTGATCGTTCGAGCTTTGTCACAGGACAAGTGCTGAGCGTCAGCGGCGGTCTGACAATGGTCGATTGATGCGCAGAATTGTTGCATTTGGGGGTAAAGTGAGATGAGCAAACAACAGTCCCTGTCACAGGCCGTTGCTTCGGTTGTGCAACCGGGCGACACTCTTTGCTTTGGCTTTACCCACAACCGCAGCCACGCGTTGGTATATGAGGTCGCGCGCCAGTTCCGTGATCAGAAATGTATGACACTGGCGGCGACTGGTTTGCTGGAATATGCGTCTATTCTGGTGTCTGCGGGCGTGATTGGCCGGTTGGAATCGGCCTTTGCCGGCAATACCTATCCGGCCCCGTCACCATCAAAGCTGTTGCAGGATTTCTATGCTGCAGATGATTCCAGCGATCCTGACTGGACCAACCTGACCATGACATTGCGCCTGATGGCGGGCGCAATGGGCTGGCCGTTTGTGCCGGTCAACAGCCTGCGGGATTCGGGTCTTTGGGGCGACAAAAACCGCGCCCTGCTGCGCGATCCGTTCACGGGCAAGGATCAGGCGGTCATTCCGGCGCTGGTGCCGGATGTCAGCTTTTTGCACGCGCCTGTGGCCGACACATTGGGCAATGCGGTGATCCACGGTCCCGATGCCGAAGAAAGCTGGGCCGCCTTTGCCGCACACCGCGTGATTGTAACTGCCGACCGCGTGGTCAGTCCGGAAGAATTTCGCAGCCTCGGACCGCGCAACGGTATCCCCGGACATCTGGTGAATGCGGTGGTCGAGGCTCCGTTTGGGGCGCATCCTCAGGCGCAATTCGTCTGGACCGACGAAGAAAACGTCGCCTCCTACGCCGAGGATTACCCATTTCGCAAAGACCTGCGCCGTTTGACCCGAGACCCGCAAGCTATGCGTGAATGGGTTGAGGATTG
>JAHRVZ010000020.1 GCA_019090405.1 Paracoccaceae bacterium | reverse complement strand
CCGTCGTCAAACCAGGTATAAAACGGGGCGTTGCTGTCATTCAGCGCTTTGCTGGGAAAACGGTCCCAGTCGATACTGCGCGCGGCCTCTAGCCAGAATGCTTCGGGGTTGGCTTTCCAACCTTCATAAACCGCTGCATAGCTCATATTTATACCTCCCGTTAGTCTAAGAAACCTTTGCGGTTTCATTGCCGACAGCGCAAGGGGGGCGCCCTGCGCTGCGTTGACGCTGTGGTGTTAGCCGTAGATCGAAACAGGGGTTCCGGCAACGGCGGACATATTCAGCAACCCCCTTGCAGTGATTGAAGGGGCCACAATATGCACTTTGTTGCCCATTCCCATAAGAATCGGCCCAACCTCAAGCCCACCAGCCTTCATTTTCAGTATGTTACGCACGCCGCTTGCCGCATCTGCGTGTGCAAAGATCAATACATTAGCTTGCCCGTTCATGCGGGAATTAGGGAAAATCCGTTCGCGCAGATCCTCGTCAAGCGCGACTTCGATGTTCATTTCGCCCTCATAGATAAAATCACGAGGCTTGCTGTCCAGGATATCGATGGCGTCGCGCAGACGTTGGCCAGAGCCTTCGGTCATATTGCCAAATTGCGATTGTGAACATAGGGCGATGTTAGGCTCAAGTCCAAAGCGTCGCACGTGACGCGCGGCGCCAATAGTGATTTTGGCCAGCTCTTCAGGGCCGGGGCGCTGATGCACATGGGTGTCGGCAATGAACAATGGCGCATCTTCAAGGATCATCAGAGACAACGCGCCATGCGGGCTTAGCCCGCCGGTCCCAAGAACCTGTTGGGCATAGTTCAGATGCCAGCGATATTCGCCAAAAGTGCCGCAGATCAGGCAATCTGCATCACCGCGATGCACCATGATCGCCCCAATCGCCGTTGTATTGGTTCGCATGACGGCTTTGGCGATGTCTGGCGTTACACCACGTCGCTGCATTACTGTGTGATAGCTGGTCCAGTAATCATAATATCGTGGATCGTGGTGCGGGTTCACCACCTGAAAATCCCGTTCAGGCCGGACATTAAGCCCCAACCGTTCGCAACGCTGCGTAATCACCTCGGGACGACCGATCAGGATGGGCGTTTCTGTGGTTTCCTCTAGAATGGCCTGTGCTGCGCGCAAGACGCGCTCGTCTTCGCCTTCGGCAAAAACAATCCGGCGAGAGGCCGCGCGCGCCGCTTCAAATACGGGTCGCATCAGCAGCGCCGATTTAAAGACAGACTCGTTCAGCTTTTCCTTATATTCCTCAAGATCGACAATGGGTCGCTTGGCAATGCCGCTTTCCATTGCGGCCTTGGCCACGGCTGCGGACACGACAGCGACAAGACGCGGATCAAATGGCTTTGGAATCAGATAGTCAGGCCCGAATGTAAGCAACTCGCCGTGATATGCTGCTGCTGCCTCGGCACTTGTGGTGGTGCGGGCAAGCTCGGCAATGCCGTCAATACAGGCCAGTTGCATCGCGTCATTGATTTCGGTCGCTCCAACATCCAACGCACCACGGAAAATGAACGGGAAACACAACACGTTATTGACCTGATTGGGGAAATCACTGCGCCCAGTGGCGATAATGGCATCTGGCACGACCGAGCGTACATCATCTGGCAAGATTTCCGGAGACGGGTTCGCCAGCGCAAAAACAATCGGGCGTTTGGCCATGCGCGAAACCATGTCAGGCTTAAGAACATTCGGCCCGCTTAGGCCCAGAAACAGGTCGGCACCTTCGATCACATCATCCAACGTGCGTTTATCCGTTGCTTGCGCAAATTTGGATTTATGCGGGTTCATATCGACCTCACGGCCCTCATAAACCAATCCGTGAATGTCACACAGCCAGACGTTTTCACGTTTAACACCCATTTTCAGCAACATGTTCAGGCAGGCAATTCCTGCTGCCCCACCGCCAGTGCTGACGATCTTGATGTCTTCAAAGGTCTTGCCTGTCACAAAAAGCGCGTTTTTCGCCGCCGCCCCAACCACAATCGCAGTACCGTGCTGATCATCATGAAACACCGGAATATTCATCCGTTCACGACAGATTTTTTCGACGACAAAACAATCCGGCGCTTTGATATCTTCAAGGTTGATCGCCCCGAATGTCGGTTCAAGAGCGCATACAATATCGGCAAGCTTTTCGGGATCGGACTGGTCCACTTCGATATCAAAGCAGTCGATATTGGCGAATTTCTTGAACAGAACCGCCTTGCCCTCCATCACTGGTTTTGACGCCTGCGCCCCGATATTGCCCAACCCCAGAACCGCCGTTCCGTTGCTGACAACGCCCACAAGATTCGCACGGCTGGTAAAGCGCGCGGCGTTCTCTGGATCGTCTTTGATTTCAAGACAGGCTTCGGCAACGCCGGGTGAATAGGCAAGCGACAGGTCACGCCCATTGGCCATCGGTTTGATCGCGCGGATTTCAAGCTTTCCAGGTCGCGGAAATTCATGATATTTCAGCGCCGCCTGACGCAGATTTGGGTTGTCGGTCATATACGGCGTTCCCTCAAAAAATTATAGTTTAACATTAAACTAATTGCCTATTGGTTAAAACCGCTCATTTGATGAAACGGTGTCGCAGTTCTAAGTGCAGTCCTTAGTCTTGCAAATCTTCGTCCCTCCCGCCAGTGTTTCAAAGCAACATAAGGGACACCATGTCTGACATCCTAGCTGAAATACGCCTGCCGACCGACGAGTTGCGCGATGATTTGCCTTTTTTCACCAGAACGCTGCAAATGCGTCTTGATTCCATTTATCCCGCTGATAATCCCGAAGTTGCCGTATTTTCAGGCCATGGACTACGCCTGCGCATTGAAAAAGGCGCGTCTGAACCGCCCGGAACCATTCGCATTCTGACCGATAACCCGGATGGCTTTGCCGATGGAGCGCGCAAACTGACTGCGCCCAACGGCACCCGAATCGAAATCACCGAGCGCAATCCACCGGTGGTTTTGCCGACAACGCTTCATTCGTTTGTGGTGCGTCGTCTGGCCGATCAGGCTCCTTGGGTGATAGGCCGCGCTGGTATGCAATATCGGGATCTGATCCCTGACCGGCTTGGCGGGTCGATCATTGCCAGCCATATCCGCATCCCGGATGGTGGGCCGGTGCCGGATATGGTGCATTTTCACAAAGTCGGGTTTCAACTGATTTTCTGTTATCGCGGTTGGGTTGACGTTGTGTACGAAGATCAGGGACCACCGATGCGACTGACGGCTGGTGATTGTTTCATTCAGCCACCGGAAATCCGTCACCGTGTTCTGGTCGCCAGTGACAATGTCGAAGTCATCGAAATTGGTGTGCCTGCGGATCATGTGACCGAGATTGACCATGACCTGACATTGCCCACAGACGTTTTGCGCCCGGATCGCGAATGGCAGGGGCAACGGTTTGTGTTCAATCAGGCCAAAAACGCCGATTGGTTGCCGTTCCGCCTGCCGGGATATGTGGCGCGCGATACGACGATTGCCAAGAACACCAAAAACCTGGCCGGTGTGATGGTCGCGAGGCGCGGGCAGGGCACGCCGGTCTGGTCCAGCCATGACACCGATATTCTGTTCACCTTTGTGATGGCAGGATCGGTAACGCTGGAAGGGGAAGGCCGCGATCCTTATGCGCTTGTGGCCGGGGATGCCTTTGTCATTCCGCCGGGGATGAAAACGCGGCTGGGCAACCCCAGCGATGATATCGAGCTGCTTGAAGTATCCCTTCCCGGCATATTCAACACTGAACTGGACCCAAAATGACCCTGAAATCTGCTGCCATCAACGTGCGTGAAAACGCCCATGCTCCGTATTCAAAGTTCAAGGTTGGCGCCGCGATCCGTGGGGCATCAGGCACCATATATGCAGGCTGTAACGTCGAAAACGTTGCCTACCCCGAAGGCACCTGCGCCGAGGCCGGGGCAATTGCCGCGATGGTGGCTGCGGGCGAGACAAAACTGACCGAAGTCTTTGTTATTGCAGGATCACCAACCCCTGTGCCACCATGTGGTGGCTGCCGTCAAAAGCTGGCCGAATTTGGCGCTGG
>JAHRVZ010000019.1 GCA_019090405.1 Paracoccaceae bacterium | reverse complement strand
TTGAAAACAGATAGGGCCGTGCGCGTTGGCGCAACAGGTCAATCACCGGCTGCGGCCCCGCGATGTAACCCCCAATTGCCCCGCCAAGCGCTTTGCCCAGCGTCCCGGTCAGAATATCCACCTCAACACCAAAATGATCTGGTGTTCCGGCTCCATTGGGCCCCATAAAGCCGGTGGCGTGGCAGTCATCAACCATAACAACAGCATCATATCTGCGGGCCAGTTTGGTAATTTCAGGTAAGTTCGCAAGATAACCGTCCATGCTGAACACACCGTCTGTGGCGACCATTATATGGCGCGCGCCGTCGGCACGGGCCTGTTTCAGACCTGCCTCAAGATCGGTCATGTCGTTGTTGTGATACCGATAGCGTTTTGCCTTGCACAAACGCACCCCGTCGATGATTGACGCGTGGTTAAGTGAGTCAGATATGATTGCATCCTCTGTCCCCAAAAGGGGTTCGAACAATCCCCCATTGGCGTCAAAACAAGCCGCAAACAGAATGGAATCGTCTTTGTTCAAAAATCCGGCCAGACGCTGTTCCAATTCGCGGTGAATGTCCTGTGTGCCGCAGATAAACCGAACCGAGGCCATGCCGAACCCATAAGACTCCATTGCGCCTTTGGCGGCAGCGATCAAATCCGGATGGTTGGCCAGTCCCAGATAGTTGTTGGCACACAGGTTGATGACGTTATGACCACCAACCGTGATTTCACCGCCTTGCGGAGATGTAATCAAACGCTCGCGTTTGGTCAGACCTTCGACTTTGATTTGGTTCAAGGTCTGGGTGATATCGGTCAGAAACGATTGGGACATGGGAATCTCCTATACGTCATTTCTAACATAGTGGAACAGATTCCGAAATAGAAGAAATTGATTAGGCGTTTTTGACGATCAACAGGCCTGTTGCGGGGCCATTTATTGCCGTGATGGCATGGACGACGTCGGCGTTATAGCGTGCTGTATCACCCGCACCTATCTGCTGCGTTGCTGTGCCGGATGTAACAGTCAGGGTGCCGCTGTTGGCAATCAGGTACTCGCGCGTGCCACGGGAATGGGGCTGGCTGGTTAGTGATCCACCTGCATCAAAATCAAGTTCATAAACTTCGTGTTGGCCGGCCTCTTCGGGGGGTGACAAAATGCGGATACGGCAACCCTGCCCTATGTTATCAATGGTTGGCACATCGCTTGCACGCAGGATTTCAATGCGGTCGCTGTCAGTATCATCGTCCAGCAAGCCAGCAAAATCGACCTGCAGGGCGCGGGTCAGGTTCCACAAGGTTGCAATGGTCGGGCTGCTATTGCCACGCTCAATCTGGCTGACCATTGAGCGGGATACCCCTGACAAATTGGCCACCGCGTCCAGTGACAATCCCTGCTTACGGCGCGCCTCTTTCAGACGGGCCGGCAGGCGTATCAGTATATCGTCGGAGTTTTCCACCATAGCGGATGTTTGGTCGGGCCGGGCGCTGCTGTCAATCCAGTAAAATCAAATCGGCGAAGGATTAAAGTCGGCAAACTGCTCTTTCAGACGCTTGGTATCGTCTTTGGTCCAGTTGTCCGGAGCCGTGACCGCCAGCCATGCGTCGATATAGCTGGCCGGGGTGAATGTATGCCCATATCCGGGGGGAACTGTCGTTGCCATCGGGATATCAAACCCAACCTGAAAAAATGTCACCAACGGGTACCAGTCAAAATAGGACGAGACATCCGGGCCACGGTTCGATCCCAGCCAATCAGGGGTTGAAAAGGCAAGATTGGGTGAGAAGAAACTCATCGGGTCGCTGGGGTGCTGTAAATAGACGATGCGGATCGGACCCCATTGCGTGGGCATCCCCGGTGTAAATCCGTCATGGGTCATAAAGCGTATCAGCGAACTGTCACGAAACAACGGTCGCCATTCGGGTGAGCCGGGATTTCGGGCCGCTGTTACCTTTGGCCAGATCGTGCTGGCAAAGGGGGGACCAGTCCACAATGCTCCGTTGATCGGATCGCTTAAGAGCGAGATCAAATCGGCTGAATCTTCGGAGCCAAGCGCGCCAAGGCTTAGACCAAACAAGTAAAGCTGTGGCCGATTGTTTTCGGGCATCGTGCTCCAACGGGCATAAACCGCGTCAAACAACGCCTTTGCCGATTCGCGTGACACAGCGGGGTCAACCATCAGGGTCAGCCAACTTGGCAAATACGAATATTGCGTCGACACAATCGCAAGATCACCATCATGCAGGTACGCCACTGGCTGAATGGCGGACGGGTCAAGCCAGCCGGTGCCGGTTGGCGTCGCGACAATCAGCACTTTGCGCTCAAACCCGCCCTGACGGTCCAGTTCGGCAACCGCGATTTCGGCGCGTTCCTCAAATGTCTCGGCGGTGTTATAGCCTGCAATTACACGAACCGGTTGTTTGGCGGCGCGTCCGGTCATTGCGGCGATGTCGTCCTTGTTCGGGCCATCCGTTAAAAACCGTTTGCCATTGCGGCCTATGTCATCCCAATGGATCAGGCTATCGCCAAACCCTGCGGGTTCGTCAGCGCCTTCATCGGTGATTTCATCAATTGCAGCAAACATTTCATCCAATGCGTGAAGCGCCGTTGAAATGACCAATTTGTTCATCGCTGTGGCCACCACAAAAGCGATAAGCAGAACGCCAAGAGCAACCGAAATGCGGTGCGGTAACACGCGATTGACCTGCGTTATGGCTTTGTTTGCGAACCAGATCAGGACGCGGGTTATCAGCATGATCAGAATGGCGGTAACGACTGCAAAGCCCAGCACAGACATCGGATATGCCGATTCGATTTCGGCCATACCCATCAGATCGCGGATCGAGTTTTGCCAGACGCTCATGCGGGCCAATGTTGCGATTGCCGTCCCGGTCGTAAGCAGTACGAGAATTATGCCGATAATTCGGGCGACTTTGCCCTGAACTTCGCGGATTTCCAGAAACAGCCACAACCAGTGCGCCAGTTTGCCGACACCATAACCAACCGCAAATACCAATCCGGACAACACACCCTGCACTAACGGGATGCGGGGCAACAGGGATGGCGTCAGCGAAGCGCTGAAAAAAGCCAGACCAATGACGAGGCCAACAACCGAAAATGAGCGGAGAAAGAACATTAGCATGTCAGTCCTTTAAGTCAGCAGTTGAATACCAATCACCAGCAAAGCCCCAAAAACTGCACCAACCAAAGCAGGCCGAATTAGGCGCCAACGCGTTCGGGGCGAATCCTCGTTGTGGGCCTGGCGAACCAATGCGGCTTCGACCAGTTGTGGCAGGCGCGGTCCAAACCGGGCCAGAACCCGCGCTGTTTTTGTCAGATCAGACAGGACTGCACGCGGACCGATGGATTGTTTGATGTAATCCTCAACCACAGGTTTGGCGACTTCCCAGATGTTGATATGTGGATTAAGTGACCGCGCCACACCTTCGACCACAACCATCGTGCGTTGCAACAAAATCAGTTCGGTGCGGGTTTCCATGCCAAACCGTTCAGTCACTTCGAACAAATAGCTGAGCAACCGTCCCATCGAAATCCCGGTGGCATCAACGCCAAAAATAGGTTCACCCACGGCGCGCAGGGCACGGGCAAATTCGTCAACATCCTGATCTGCGGACACATAACCGGCCTCAAAATGCACTTCGGCGACGCGTTTGTAATCTTTTTGGATAAAGCCAAACAGGATTTCGGCGTAAACACGGCGGGTGTATTCGTTGATATGGCCCATGATTCCAAAATCATAGGCAATAATGTCGCCATTTGGCGCAACTTTCAGATTGCCCTGATGCATATCCGCATGGAAATACCCATCACGCAGGGCATGGGACAAAAACAGCTCCATTACCCGGTCGGCAAGCAGGTTGCGATCATGTCCGGCCGCATCAATGGCGTCATTGTCACCCAATGACACCCCATCAGCCCAACCTAAAGTCATTACACGACGGCCAGACAAAGCCCAGTTAATCACTGGCAGCCGGAACCCCTGATCGTTTTTGGTGTTGTCGGCAAATTCGGATGCGGCAGAGCTTTCGAGGCGCAGATCTAGCTCGCCGCGCACGACGCCATCGAAATGCTCGATGACATCCATTGGCTTTAGGCGCCGGGCGGCAGGTGCGAACATCTCGATAATTCTGGCAGCGAAATAGAAGGCGTCGATGTCTTTGCGAAAGTCACGTTCGATATTGGGGCGTAGGACTTTGACCGCGACTTCTTCGCCAGTTTCCCGGACGCGTGCATGATGGACCTGCGCAATCGAAGCTGCCGCAATCGGCTCGCTGAACTCTGAGAAAACTTCGTCTACGGGGAAGCCCAGTTCCTTTTCCACCTCAGCGCGTGCCAGATCGGTTGCAAAGGGTGGCAGTTTATCCTGCAATATCCGTAAATGCTGGGCCAGATCATCACCGACCACATCCGGGCGGGTCGACAGAACCTGGCCGAACTTGATATAGGCCGGACCCAATGCCGTCAGCGCACGTGTGGCGGGCGGCATATCAGGGTCGCCTTTGTAGCCAAGCCAGACAAACGGTTTTCCCAAAGCATGGGCAACAAAACGCAGCAATGGTGGTGCTTCAAACGCGTCCAGCACCACGTTCATCGCGCCCGTGCGTTCCAGTGTTGCGCCTGTTCGGATCAGACGCCAGATATTGTGTGGTCCACGCATGTCAGATTTTCCAACCGGAATGTAGGGCGGCGATGCCAAGGCTTAGATTGCGGTATTTGGCGTTCTCAAACCCGGCTGTGCGCACCATATCCAGAAACCTGTCCTGATCCGGAAAATTGCGGATCGATTCGACCAGATATTGATAGCTGTCATAGTCATTGGCGATCAATTTGCCCATGCGCGGGATGACGTTAAAGCTATAAAGATCATAGGCTTTTTGTAGGCCCGGATTGGGAAGATGGCTAAATTCCAGAACCATCAAACGGCCTCCGGGGCGCAGAACGCGAAAGGCTTCGTTCAGCGCCTCTTGCGGGCGGGTGACGTTCCGAATGCCAAAGCTGATGGTGTAGACATCAAATGTGTTGTCCTCAAACGGCAGCGCCATGGCGTCGCCGACGACCCAATCCAGACTGTCAGCCATCTGGTTGGCTTCGGCGCGCTGACGCCCTTCGACCAACATTGGTTCGGTTATGTCCAACACAGTGGCATGACCTGAACCAGCACGTTTGAGAAAGCGGAATGAAATGTCGCCCGTCCCACCGGCCACATCCAGCAGCTTTTGCCCCGCACGCGGTGCCAGCCAATCCATCATCGCATCTTTCCAGATACGGTGGATGCCGACGCTCATGACGTCGTTCATCACGTCATATTTTGAGGCAACCGAACTGAATACCCCCTGCACCCGGCCGGCTTTGTCTGCCTCGGGGATCGTTTCAGCGCCGAAATGAGTCGTTTTATCAGATAACTGTGACATGAGCTGTTGCCGTTTTGGAATTTCGCCCTTGTTATAGGCTGTTGAGGGGCAGGCACAATGCGGCCCATTGGATTGGCTGCAGATATGCCCGAATTGCCAGAAGTTGAAACAGTGCGTCGCGGTCTTACCCCCGCAATGGAAGGCCGGATTATCGCGCAGGCGGATGTTAACCGGCCCGGTCTGCGCTGGCCGTTCCCGGATCGTATGGCGGACCGGCTGACCGGGCAAACCGTGCTACGGTTGCGGCGGCGGTCGAAATATATTCTGATTGACCTGTCCGGGGGTGAAACACTGTTGATCCATTTGGGCATGTCCGGGCGCATGACCGTGTCAGGTGATCCGCTGGGGCAGTTCGTGCGCGACCATCCGCCGACTGAGAAACACGACCATGTGGTGTTGCATATGGATAGCGGCGCACGCATCACCTTTAATGATGCACGTCGGTTTGGGTCGATGGATCTGATGCCGACCGACAAATCGGATGAACACAAACTGCTGGCAGTCCTTGGACCCGAGCCTTTGGGCAATGATTTCAGTGAAAACCACCTGATTGAGGCGTTCAAGGCTAAGAACGCTCCGGTCAAATCGGCGCTCTTGGATCAAAGAATCGTGGCTGGATTAGGCAATATATACGTTTGTGAGGTCTTGTTTCGTGCCGGCGTGTCGCCACGTCGCAAGGCCGGTCAGATTGCACCGAAACGAGTTGGCGCATTGGTTCCGATCATTCGCGACGTGTTGAGTGATGCTATTCAGGCCGGAGGATCAACGCTGAATGATTTTCGCCAAGCTGATGGAGAACTTGGATATTTTCAGCACAGTTTCGATGTCTATGGGCGCGAGGATGAACCCTGCCGAACCAGCGGTTGTAACGGGACCGTGCAAAGAATCGTTCAGTCCGGACGATCTTCGTTCTATTGTGGACAATGTCAAAGATGACTTGATCCACGCGATCTGCGTGGTATTGGGACGGTCTTGAACGCAACAATCGAGA
>JAHRVZ010000254.1 GCA_019090405.1 Paracoccaceae bacterium | reverse complement strand
GACGACCGGTCTTCCCAGTCTTTTGACGGGGTTTCGTCAAGCGCATGTTCCACCTCGATCAGATGCCCGGCCAGTTCGGCACGGCGTGTCACCAACAGTTTTTTCTGTGTTGTCAGGTCCATTGCAAGTCTCCAATGCGGTTTAGCAAAGACTAATGGGACTGACGGGGCTGGGCTTTGATATGGGTCAAGCACTGCACACGGCTGTGGGCACAGGCAAAGCGGCGGTGGGTCAGACGCTGTGACGTTCTGGATCCACCTTGCAGGACTATTTCTTGTCGCGCGCGGCTTTTTCTTCTTTGGTCAGCTTGTTGTTCCAAACATTCTTGCTGAGGCCAAGTTCCGCTGGCGCAGGTTTGGTTTTGCCAATACTGACTTTGCCGCCATTGTTCAGAAATTCCTGAATAAGCGCGTCATCTGTGGTTTTTTTAGGGACATGTTTCATGTGGTCATGCTTACCGCGTGTCTGGGGGGAATGTCACGCCCTTACGGCTTGCTGATGCCGTTTCAATTGGAACGCCGCGTCCGAACCGAGGGGTGGGTGTGAAGCGCCCGCCCCGTGGGGGCGGTTCGGGCGCTGCGCAAACTTTGTTTGCGCATTTTGGGTGGAGGGATTGAGTTTACTCTACAGATTGTAGAAATAAATTTTCCCTTTAGGGCTGCAATCATCAAGTCGAGACCCATTTAAGGTAAACGAATCAATGTCGATCAAACACAGCAGCTAAAGGAACTGAATATCATGGCAACGAACCCACCCTCCGGTGACGGTCACCGCAATGGAATGGTCAAAGGGCGTTCTCAAACGAAAACGCCTTCTGGTCACTATGTGAAACGAGATTCCTCATCAGGACGTTTCATGGATGTAAAAACTTCGAGCAAAGCGCCATTCAAAGGCGTCCGAAAAGAGAAGTAATGCCGTGAGCAACGGTTGCCGTTGCTCACCCATCCATCTTCAAAGCACTAATAAACGCCTCCTGCGGGATACTCACCTTCCCGAACTCGCGCATCTTTTTCTTACCCTTTTTCTGCTTGTCCAGCAGCTTACGCTTTCGTGTCATATCCCCACCGTAACACTTCGCCGTCACGTCCTTGCGCATCGCTGACAAAGTCTCGCGCGCGATCACCTTGCCGCCAATCGCCGCCTGAATCGGGATTTTGAACATGTGACGGGGGATCAGATCCTTGAGCTTTTCGACCATCGCACGGCCCCGGGCCTCGGCGCGGTCGCGGTGCACCATCATGGATAGGGCATCCACGGGTTCTTCGTTCACCAGAATGGACAGCTTGACCAGATTATCCTCGCGGTATTCGGTCATTTGATAGTCAAAGGACGCATAGCCCTTGGTCACCGACTTTAACCGGTCGTAGAAATCAAACACCACTTCGTTCAGCGGCAGATCGTACACCGCCATCGCACGCGATCCGGCATAGGTCAGGTCCATCTGGATGCCGCGGCGTTCCTGACACAGTTTCAGCACGTCGCCCAGATACTCATCCGGCACCAGAATCGTCGCTTTGATGCGCGGTTCTTCCAGGTGATCCACATGGGTCATGTCGGGCATGTCTGCGGGGTTGTGCAAATCAACATCGGTCCCGTCGCGCATGTGGATGTGATAGACCACCGAGGGGGCTGTGGTGATCAGCGCAATGTCATATTCCCGTTCAATCCGGTCTCGGATAACTTCGAGGTGCAGCAGGCCAAGGAACCCACAGCGAAAGCCAAAGCCCAAAGCCGCCGAGGTTTCCATTTCGTATGAGAACGAGGCGTCGTTCAGGGCCAGTTTTTCGATGGCGTCACGCAGGTCTTCGAATTCGGACGAATCGACCGGAAACAATCCACAGAATACAACGGGTTGCGCGGGGCTAAAGCCCGGCAATGCCTCGGTCGCGCCTTTGCGTTCGTGGGTGATGGTATCGCCGACGCGGGTGTCGCGGACCTGTTTGATGGATGCCGTGAGAAAGCCGATTTCGCCGGGGCCAAGGGTGTCGATCATCTCCATCTGGGGACGGAACACGCCGATGCGGTCTACCGAATGGACTGAATTGTTGGACATCATCCGCACCCGGTCGCCCTTTTTCAGCACCCCGTCCATGATCCGGACCAGAACGATAACCCCAAGATATGAGTCGTACCATGAATCCACCAACATCGCCTTAAGCGGCGCATCACGGTCGCCGGTTGGGGCGGGCAGTTCGGTCACGATTGCTTCGAGGGTTTCGTGGATGCCGACACCGGTTTTGGCGCTGACCTGAATGGCGCCTGTGGCGTCGATGCCGATGACGTCCTCGATCTGTTCGGCCACGCGGTCACAATCAGACGCAGGCAGGTCGATCTTGTTCAGAACCGGTACGATGTCGTGGTCGGCATCAATGGCCTGATAAACATTAGCGAGGGTCTGGGCCTCGACACCCTGGGTACTGTCCACAACCAGCAACGACCCCTCGACCGCCCGCATGGAACGCGAGACT
The DNA here is from genome assembly GCA_019090405.1 of Paracoccaceae bacterium. Lineage (GTDB taxonomy): Bacteria > Pseudomonadota > Alphaproteobacteria > Rhodobacterales > Rhodobacteraceae > NORP181. The sequence continues at coordinate 3,238 of JAHRVZ010000254.1, read as the reverse complement.
TCGTAGGCGAAATCGACATGGCCGGGGGTGTCGATCAGGTTCAGCACATAATCTTCGCCATCATCCGCACGATAGTTGATGCGCACGGTGTTGGCCTTGATGGTGATGCCCCGTTCACGTTCAATATCCATGGTGTCCAGCAGTTGCGCCTGCATGTCACGATCCTTGACCGTGCCGGTCTCTTGGATAAGACGGTCCGCAAGGGTGGATTTGCCGTGATCAATATGCGCCACGATCGAGAAATTTCGGATATGAGATAGGTCTGTCATGGCTAGAGGATATGTATGGGAACCGTATTGGGGTCAAGGTGGGACAGGATGGTGAAAGGTCACAATTCACAGCAATAATAACATTGGCGGCAAGTGGACGCGTGTGTGATTGAACAGGGGATCGGTTTACGTCATACTATGGCCAATTCACATAGCGGGCAGCAGCCCCGGCGCACTGAGATAAGGCACTGATATGACGATCCATCCAGTCGCGGCGATTTGCACGGCATTTCTGATATTCGCAACTCCAATGCAGGCAATTGCCGGACCGGGGTCGATTGACCACGCCTGCCGTCAGGCAGCGAGACCCCAGGCAACTCCCAAATTGTGCACATGTATTCAGCAGGTCGCAAATACAACGCTGACAAAATCCGAACGTTACAAAGTGTCTAAATGGTTCCTTGATCCACATAAGGCACAGCAAACCCGTCAGTCGGACAGACGCAGTGATGAAATATTGTGGACCCGATATAAGGACTTTGGTGCCCGTGCACAGAAGACTTGCGGCTGATTGCTGCTGGTAATTAGGCAGAACTGTAACTGGTTGCGCTTTGTTATTGCTTGACCACTTCCTCTCATAGTTTCACAAAAGGTAAATCTAGAGAGGATTTTTGCGATGCTGAACAAAGGCGTCACCCTTCGCGGGCTTGAAGTGTTTGAAGCGCTGGCAAATTCGGGATCTGTTGCGCAGACCGCCAAACGCACCGGGCTGAGCCAGCCTGCGGTCAGCCAGCAGCTGCGCAATCTGGAAAAAGCACTATCAACCGATTTGATCAATCACGATAAACGTCCAATGACACTGACCGCTGCGGGGCGCAGTTTTTTGTCACGGACCGAGGCCGTGTTAAGTCAATTGCGATTGGCACAAAGTGAGCTGACGGTGATGGATTTGACCCATCTCAGCAAACTGAGCATCGGGTTGATTGATGATTTTGACAATGATCTGACGCCAAGACTGGTCACTATTCTGGCCGAGAGCATGACCAAATGCCAGTTCAAGCTGATCACCGCACCCAGCCTTGATATCAATGCAGCAATGAAGGATCATCATTTGCATATTGCGGTCGCGGCAAGTACCGGCCAACCCCATGATAGTGTGGTGGAATATCCGTTGGTCCAAGATCCGTTCATTCTGGTAACGCCACGCGGAATGGCCGCTAGCGACTCTGATATCATGTCGTCCTTGGTTGACGTACCGTTCCTGCGCTATGCCCGGGAACAGTTGATCAGCCAACAGATCGAAGTGCAACTGACGCAGCAGGGAATGCAGTATGAAAAGCGATTTGAGATCGGCAGCCATCTGGCGCTAATGGCAATGGTGGCGCGGCGCATAGGCTGGGCGATCACCACACCACTGGGCTATATGCGGGCGGCACGGTTTCACGATGATATCGAGGCACACGCGCTGCCATTTGGTGAGTTTTCACGCGTAATTTCGCTGTTCTCGCGTTCCGATTGGGCAGATCGCGTACCATTGGATGTGGCACAGACAATGCGGCAATTGGTGCAAAATCAGATCATTGATCCGGCGGTGTCCCGACTGCCGTGGCTGGCCGGGTCATTGCAGGTAATCGAGGCCTGAAGCGGCAAACTCAGCCGCCCTGCGGGCGTTTTCGTGAAGGTCAATCCGGGCCGGAACTTTGAATTTCCTTAATTATGATTCTGGTCGGGCACCTGCGATGTCGCCTGTTGTGGTGCAGAATCTCTAAACTGATGCAGCGGTGTTTCGGCCCCACCCGGACGCAGCGCCCACATGCCAGCCAGACACCCCTGAGCAGCAGGAGATCGACAGATATTACCCAAACAGACAAATAAGATTCGAGAGGTCATAGGTGGGCCCCTTTTATACAAAGTTAAGAGGAGCCCTGCCTATATCAGCCATCGCTGTGTTTATGCATATTCTTTGACGGCTTGCGTTCGCGGTCAACCGGCAATTCGATTGTGACTTCGCCAGCTTTTTCAAAGATCAGCGTGACAGACACTGTGTCGCCCTGTTTCAGTTCCTGAGTCAGCCCCATGAACATCACGTGATCTCCACCACGCTCAAGGCCGTGCATTTCGCCGGGTTCCAGCACGATACCACCTTCGACTTCGACCATTTTCATAACACCATCCGCACCTTCGATATGGGTGTGAATTTCGATCTTTTTCGCTATATCCGAACGTCCGCCAATCAGACGATCCTGAGTATCGCCATGGTTCATGATGACCATGAACGCTCCACCAGAGGGCGATGTAGGTGTCGAGCTGCGGATATAAGGATCCTTAATCACGATTGTTTCACCGGCAAAGCCCGGAGTGACAAAAGCAAGGCTGGCAAAAGCGGCGAGAAGAAGAGAGCGGATTGACATAATCTGTTTCCTTAAGAGTGTGTTGGCCTATTTCATTTGAGGTCCAAAACAATGTGGTAATCAATGGGTAACGGTCGATAACTTCGCGCGTTTTCGTGATGCCAATAATGAACTTGTCAAACCGGGGCTACAAGCACAAACAACCCCGCGCGAACGCAGGGTTGGGAAATAATTTTCAGGTAGATCGTTAAGAAATCAGGCAGCGGTTTCCGCTTGCGCCGCTTTGGCGATTTCTTTCTTAACTTTCAGCGCATTTGTGGACAGGTCTTCGTCTTTGGCTTTGGCCAAAAACGCGTCCAGACCACCACGGTGATCAACAGTGCGCAATGCAGCGGCGGTGATCCGCAGCTTGATTCCACGGTCCAGAATTTCGGACTGCAGTGTCACATCATTCAGGTTCGGCAGAAACCGGCGACGGGTTCTGTTTTTGGCATGGCTAACATTGTTGCCAGACATTGGGCCAGTTCCGGTCAATTCGCAGCGGCGCGACATGGGTTCATCCTCGTATTTTGGGTTAACAGGGTCGATCCCTGTCAATACAAACAGGCGCGGCAGGTGCTGCGCCCTAAATCTCGTTGGGCGTCGTTAAGACGAATTGAGAGGCGCGTCAAGTGATTC
>JAHRVZ010000253.1 GCA_019090405.1 Paracoccaceae bacterium | reverse complement strand
GCCAGCTTGGTCCCCTGGGCGGCGCATCTGATCCGGAACTTTGGCGGGCCTTTCGCTATGGAAGTGCCGATATCAAATCCAGCGACCCTTCACCTGCGGGAAAAACTGTGGTGCAGGATGGCGGCATGCGCTGGCTCAAATTTCGTGCGGGGCCACTGCGCACCTATGGCGGGTATCTAATACTTGGAATGCTGGGCCTGTTGGCGTTGTTCTATTTGATCCGCGGGAAAATCCGCATTGAAGGTGAAATAACCGGCGCAAAAGTCATTCGCTTTAGGCTGATCGAACGCATTGCCCACTGGACCATGGCCATCCCTTTTATTCTGCTGGCCATCACCGGGCTTTCGCTGCTTTTTGGCCGGGTCGCGCTTATTCCGTTAGTCGGACATGAAGTCTTTACCCCGATCGCAATTGCCGGGAAATTTGTCCATAACTACGTGGCCTGGCCGTTCATGATTGGGGTCATCTTAAGCTTTTTCTTGTGGGTCGTTAAAAACCTGCCGGAAAGAACCGATATCTCTTGGTTGTTAAAGGGTGGGGGGCTGTTCACCAAGGGCGTCCACCCATCAGCGGGGAAATTCAATGCCGGGGAAAAGCTCATGTTTTGGGCGGTCATTACCTTTGGCGTTCTGATCTCGCTGACCGGGCTTTCGCTGCTGTTTCCCTATCAATTACAGTATTTCTCACCGATCTTCGGGTTCATGAACGATCTGGGCCTGCCGCAGATGGTTGGTATGGGCACACTGGACACTGTACTTGCGCCGCAAGAGGAAATGCAATTCGCCCAAATTGTGCATGGGGTGATTGCCTTTTTCTATATGGCGGTGATTGCCGCCCATATTTATCTGGGCACCATTGGTATGGAAGGGGCTATTGAATCGATGACCAAAGGTACGGTTGAAATTCAATGGGCAAAAGAACACCATGATTTGTGGTATGAAGATGTGGTAAACAAAACCGTCAAAGAAACGCCAGCGGAATAAGCCACTAGCCAGGATCGACCGATAATGCCCGTCAAGCCAGAAATGACACAGCAAACGCCAGAGGCCGGTGCCGACTTTTTTGTCGGCCTAAAGCTGTCTTCTGTCCTGATTGTCGATGACGAAGCGGGAATACGGAACTTTTTGACCAAAATCCTGGGGCCACACTGTTTGCGGGTGGAATGTGCTGGCAGCGTTGAAGAGGCATCAGAACTGCTTGACCAGAACCATTTTGATATTGTCATTCTGGATAATATCATGCCGCGCAAGACCGGGCTGGAATGGTTAATGGAACAACGCAAACTGGGGTTTTTTGCCGATGCCATATTGATCACCGCATTTGCCGATCTTGAAACTGCCATTACCGCCTTGCGCGCTGGAGTTGCCGATTTCGTGCTGAAACCGTTTCGGTCCAACCAGATCCTGAATGCAGTGGCGCGCTGTTTTGATCGTCAGGAATTGCAGCGGGAAAACTATCTGCTGAAACGCGAATTGGCGGCCGAAAAGTTTGGTGCGCACGGGCGGCTTTTGGGGCGGTCCGATGAAATTCAATCCATCCGCACAACGCTTGAACGCATTGCCCCTTTGCCAACATCGGTCCTGCTGACTGGCGCCAGCGGCACCGGCAAAGAAGTCGTCGCCCGCGCCTTGCACAGCATGTCTGATCGTTCCGAACGCCCGTTTGTACCGGTGAACTGCGCCGCCATTTCACCCGAAGCCATCGCCAATGAATTGTTCGGCCACATCGGACAAGACCCGAAAACCGGCAGCAATCAGCAGGACGGTTTGCTGTTCAACGCCCGCGGCGGCACGCTGTTTCTGGATGAAATCGTTGATCTGCCGCTTACGGTGCAGGGCATGCTTTTGCGTGTCATCGAAGAAATGCGCATCCGTCCCATCGGATCATTGCGCGAAGTGCCCCTGAATCTGCGGTTCATGTTCGCCACCAATGGCGATCTTGAAAAGGCTGTGGCCGAAGGGCGTTTCCGAACGGACCTGTATCACCGGATCAATGTAATAAACATCCAGATGCCGCGCCTGATCGAACGCAAAGGCGATCTGCTGGAACTTAGCAACATGTTCATGCAGCGCATATCAAGCGATCTGGGCGTTCCGCCGTTGCCCCTTACCGAAGGTGTGCTGCTAAAGCTTTCCAGCTATGACTGGCCGGGCAATGTGCGCGAATTGCGCAACCTGATCGAACGCTCTCTGATTATTGGGGAATTCCCGCCAGAGTTCGTGGACGAAGAGGACAGTGACGAACTGGCGACGGATTCGCTGGCGGCCGTTGAACGCCGACATATTCTGAACGTCTTGAAAGAAAGCAACGGTAACCGGGCCGAAGCCGCGCGCCGCCTTGGAGTTTCACGCAAAACCATCGACCGCAAATGCGCGATGTGGGATGGCTGACATCAGCACAACGCCGGTCATACCTTGGCATAAATCAGTCCGCACCCGGCTGTTAATGATTGCACTGTTACCAATGCTGCTGGTCATGCCATTGTTTGGCGGCATCATTGTTTATAACTGGTCGGCCCGGTTTGATAACCTGTTGATCGCCAAAGTGAATGGCGAGCTGACGATTGCACATCAATATCTGGAAGGACTGAAAGAACGGTCATTCGAAGATGTTCAGGCGCTTGGTGCATCGGCGGCCTTTTTGCGGGCAACCGAAGGCGGCAACATGCCTGAATTGCTGGAAACCCAACGCCTGAATTACGGCTTTGATTTTCTATACTATATTCCGCCTCTTGGCCCCATTGTGTCGGCACCCAGTGTTGTCGCGCCGGGCGACCCTGCCCATTGGCCCGTCGTGCAAAGCGCACTAGGCGGGGTCGGCGGCACTGAGATTGATATTTTCAGCAACCGTCAATTGGCCGAAATTTCACCGCTGCTTTCAAAACAGGCCGAATTGCCGCTGGTCCCGACCAAGGCCGCATTGCCGACCACCCGCACACGCGAAACCCGCGGTATGGTCGTACACAGCGCCGCCCCCGCCTTGGCCGGAGGCGGCGTTCTGGTGGCTGGCGTTTTGCTAAATCAGAACCTTGATTTCATTGATACCATCAACAGCTTGGTCTACCCCAAAGCCAGTCTGACCGAAGGCAGCCGAGGGACCACAACGCTGTTTCTGGAAGATGTGCGCATTTCGACCAATGTACGTCTGTTTGAAAACGTCCGCGCGCTTGGCACAAGGGTTTCCGTCGTGGTTCGCGCCGCGGTTCTTGATGACGGGCGCACCTGGCTTGACCGGGCTTTTGTGGTGAATGACTGGTATATCTCGGCCTATGAACCGCTGTCCGACAGCTTTGGCAACCGTGTCGGCATGCTTTACGTCGGCTTTCTGGACAGCCCCTACCAAGCGGCCAAGGCCCGTACCCTCTGGCTGATTGTTGGCGGGTTTGTGACATTGTTGCTGTTGTCCGTCCCGATGTTTCTGCGCCTTGCACGCGGTGTTTTTAAACCGCTGAAAGATATCGTGGACACAATTTCCAAAGTCGAAGCCGGAGACCTGTCGGCGCGGACTGGCCAGCCCGATAACAACAACGAAGTGTCCCGCGTGTCGGGACATCTGGACACAGTCCTTGCTCAGGTACAGGAACGTGACCAGCGCCTGCGCGAATGGGCAGACGAACTGGAAAACCGGGTCAAGGCACGCACCCATGACCTGCAGGAAGCCAACCAACAACTGGAAATGACCACCAAACAACTGGTGGTGTCGGAAAAACTGGCAGCTATTGGCGAAATCACCGCCAGTGTCGCCCATGAGATCAACAATCCTGTCGCAGTAATCCAAGGCAATGTCGATGTGATCTACGAAGGATTGGGAACCACGGCAGAACCATTGAAAACCGAGTTTTCATTGATCTATGAACAAGTCCACCGCATCAACTCGCTGGTCAACAAGCTTTTGCAATTCGCCCGGCCAGAAGAATTTGCCGGATCGTTTTCAACCCATTCTCCAAACGATGTCGTGAACGATACCTTGCCGTTGGTCCAGCACCTTTTGAACAAGGCCGCAATCCATCTTGAACTGGCACTGGATTGCGAAGGGCTGGTCGCAATCAATCGCACCGAACTGCAGCAAATCCTGGTCAATCTGATCGTAAACTCTATTCAGGCTATGCCGTCGGGTGGCACTCTGACTATCAAGACGCTGGATCAGGATACAGATGGTCATCCTGGCGTTCTGATCATTGTTTCGGATACAGGTGTCGGCATGCCCGCTGATGTTGTCGAACGCGTGTTTGATCCGTTCTTTACAACCAAAAAGGCAGAAGGCACGGGTCTTGGACTCTCTATCACCCAAAAACTGATCAGCCGTAGCGGAGGACGAATTTGGGTCGAGTCCAATCCACAAACCGGAACGTCCTTTAGCATTGCGCTAGAAGCCGTCGGAACTTCAGAACCCGAACCGGCACAGTAGGTGCTGTCAGATTTGTGGATCGGTTGCGTTTTTGTGCCGCTCAAAGTCCTGTTTCTTATGCGTTTTCAATACACTGACAGATGACGAAGCAACGCGATCACATCTTATTTTTTTGAATCGCGGGCCTGTGCTGGCGCAGCAGAAACAGCGCTCAGGATTTCTTCGCTTTGCTCTCCGAGCAATGGCGCCATCCTTTGATCGGTACTTGCTGGTGTTCTTGAAAATTTAACCGACGAGCGTGTCGTCCATATCTTGCCTTCGCTTGGATGTTCGAGTTGTTGAAAGAAACCGGTTGCTGCGAGATGCGGATCGTTCGGCAAATCCGACAGGCGGTTCACAGGCATCGCCGGAACATCAATTTCTTGCGTCAGGGCAAGCCATTCGGCAGTAGTACGTTCCGGAGCCATCTGCGCCACCATATCGTAAACCGCCCCGATGTTTTGGCTGCGTTCGTCCATGTCCGTAACCCAAGGGTGGTCAAGCATGTCATCACGACCTACCGCGGTGAAGAACCGTGCCCATTGGGCATTCGAATAGGGCAGGATGGTGATAAATCCGTCCGCTGTCTGTACCGGGCGGCGATGTGGCACCAACATCCGTTTGTAGCCAAAACTTTTTGGCTTTTCCTCAAAGGTTGCAGCCGCCATATGTTCGACCAAAAGAAATGCCGCGAGGGTTTCAAACATCGGCACTTCTATGTGTTGCGCCTCGCCGGTACGTTCGCGGTGAAACAGGGCGGCGTTGATGGCATTCGCTGCCGTCACACCGCCGAGTTTGTCAGCAATGATCGTTGGCGCATAGGACGGAGGGCTATCGGGATCGACCATCATCGACAGCCCGGCCATGCCCGAAATCGACTGCACACTGTCATCAAAGGCAGGCTTGTCGGCATAGGGTCCGTCCGAGCCGAAACCAACCAGCGCCACGGTGATCAGCTTTGGATTGCTTGCCACCAGTTGCTCAGGCGCAAGGCCAAGCCGTTTCAGCGCCGCCGGACGGACAGATGAGACAAAGACATCGGCGTCGCTCAGCAGATCAAAAAGCGATTTGATGCCCTCTGCGGTCTTGAGATCCAGCCGGACGCTGCGTTTGTTACGATTGACGTTCAGATATGCCGCCCCCATGTCCGGGTTTTTCATTGGTGGCACCTTGCGCAACATGTCGCCTTCGGGGGGTTCAACCTTGATCACGTCGGCCCCCAGATCACCCATCATCTGTGTCGCAAGCGGCCCGAACACCACCGCTGTCATATCAATAACTTTGATCCCCGCAAGCGGACCAGATTGGGTACCCTTAGTCATGGTGGTTTTCTTTCTTTTCAGTGCCGCTGATTTCTCTGATCACAGCTTTTGTGTGTGCTCCAAACACCGGTGAAGAGCCAGGCATCAGGGTCTCACCCGCACGCCAGATTGGCAGCGCGGGCAGTCTAGCGTGACCTGATGGCCTATCGACCGCAACCCTGTCAGGTTGCAGTTGCTTTGGCAGCGACGCAACGTCATTGACCGAACCATACATGATCCCTGCCCGGTCGCGTGTATTCATCATCACAGCAGGGCTGTGCTTTGAAAATGTGATGTCGATGGCTGCGTCATATCGTATTTGTGCCTCGCTCAAGAAGATGGCTTTACTGGCTTGCCCTTTTTCTAACGATCGTTAGAATATCAGTCAATATTGGAATCGCCCTTCGCGTGTGGCGATCAGAACAGGGAAAGGTGTGGCCGTGACTCAAATGGGACCAGATGCAACATTTCGAGAATGCTTAAAGCAGGGCGAGATAAAATTGCAGAAATGCCAGTCGTGCAAGCAATCCGTATTTTTCCCAAGGACAGTCTGCCCACATTGTCACTCTACGGAACTGGACTGGCAACAGGTTTCAGGGCGGGGTGAGGTCCACACCACCACGACCGTACGTCGCAAAGCCGAACGTGGAGGCGATTACAATGTCTGCATGGTGCAACTGGCCGAGGGCCCCCAAATGATGAGCAGGGTCGAAGGCATCGCGCCTGACCATGTGAAAATCGGCATGCCAGTGGAACTGTTCGTAGGTGAGATCGACCAGACACCTGCTGTATTGTGCAAACCGGTGGAGGGTTAGAACATGGTAAATGAATTGCGCGGAAAAACCGCGATTGTCGGGTTAGGTCATGCCGGTTTCGGAGAGGCGAACGGCAAAACCGCCTATGAAATCATGGCCGAGGCATCGCTGGCCGCATTGGCCGATGCCGGGCTTGGTCTTGGTGATGTGGACGGATTGTTCTGCACCATGATGGAAGACAGCATGCCCGCGCTGATGGCGG
>JAHRVZ010000252.1 GCA_019090405.1 Paracoccaceae bacterium | reverse complement strand
TTATCCCCTGCGCATATCGCGTAGGGGTATATTATTGAAAGGCTCCAACCCCGATGCAATTTCTACCTGATCCTGACCGTCAGCCGCAGTTCTACGACGGCGTGACCACCAAGCGCCTTGTGGCGTGGATCATTGACATGGTTTTGATTTTCGCAGTCTGTTTGTTCATCGGACTAATGACCGTCTTTGTTGGCTTCTTTTTCTTTCCGATGTTGATGCTGGTCGTCGGCTTTATCTATCGCGTCGCAACAATTACGTCGGCGTCGGCCACTTGGGGCATGCGCTTTACCGGGATCGAGCTGCGCACACAGAATGGCGAGCGGTTTGATGGTCAAATGGCGTTGTTGCACACTGCCGGGTATACAATCAGCATGGCGCTTTTCCCGCTGCAACTTATATCGGTTGTGCTGATGCTAATCGACAAACGCGGCCAGGGACTTAGCGACAATTTCCTTGGTACTGTAGCAATCAACAAACACGCCTGAATCCAACCTCAGAACGTTTGCGTTTTTACGCAAGGGGCCGCCCCGGACCAAGGGCGGCCCAATCTTTGCTTGCGTCGTGACATGCCATTGCTATCATCAGGTTAAACCAACCAGGAACAACCATGCGCCATTCGCTTCCCATTGCGCCGCAGTTTTATGTGACTGCCCCCCAGCCCTGCCCTTATCTTGAGGGCCGGATGGAACGAAAACTGTTCACCGCATTGCATGGCAATACCGCGGACACGTTAAACAACAGCCTGTCCCAGCAAGGTTTCCGCCGATCACAAAACGTGCTGTATCGCCCATCCTGCACAGAATGCTCTGCCTGTTTCTCGGCCCGTATCAAAGTGTCAGATTTCCGCCCCTCCAAAAGCCAGAAACGGACCTTGCGCCGCAACGCAAAAGTCGAGCGTAAATCGACCTCGCCCTGGGCCACAGAAGAGCAATACGCTCTTTTTCGTGAGTATCTGGATTCCAGACATGCCAACGGCGGGATGGCCGATATGGATGTATTCGAATTCGCCGCGATGATCGAAGAAACACCGATACGCAGCCGGGTGATTGAATACAGTGATGCAGGAGACCGAAAGTTGATTGGGGTCTGCCTGACTGATGTGCTCGAAGATGGTCTAAGCATGGTCTATTCGTTCTATACGGCGAAACGTCCGCAGAATTCGCTGGGGACGCATATCATTCTGGATCACGTCGACATCGCCCGTGAGGCCGGTCTGGACTATGTTTATCTGGGCTATTGGGTGCCCGGATCTCCGAAAATGGACTATAAGGCGCGGTTTTCCGGGCTTGAGGTGTATTTCGGCGGTGGTTGGCATAACATGACCAATCCTGAAAACTACAGTTCTGACGCGCATCCGTTGTCGATTGATCCGATAGCGGAACAGGTGGCTAAAATCAGCCTGCCAGACCGTCATCCGACCAGCCGATAGTTTGGTACAGAGCCTTCATGCCGTCGCATTGGTGGTGCCTGATTACGATGCGGCGATTGCGTTTTATGTGACCAAACTGGGGTTTGATCTGGTGCAGGATCTGACTTTGGATAACGACAAACGCTGGGTCGAGGTCAAACCGCCCGGATCACCACGGGGTTCGTTGATTTTGGCAAAGGCCAGTGGGCCGACACAAATTGCGGCTGTTGGAAATCAAACCGGTGGACGCGTCGCGTTTTTCCTGGTCACCGATAATTTCGCACGGGATCACGCGGCGATGCTGGCCAATGATGTGCTGTTTGAAGAAGACCCAAGGTCCGAGCCATATGGAACAGTTGCCGTCTGGCGCGATCCCTTTGGCAATCGCTGGGATCTGATCGAATGGGCCCAGACCTGAGCCGGAAGGATTGTCCAAAGTCGGCCATGAAACAAATCTGCCAGATCCTGCAAGACTTGCCATGATTCTTCTTTGACGGTGTTGTGGACCAAGACCACGGAAACAATCGCATCTGACAGCGTTGATTGGCTGAATCTAGCGCTCAGGAACAGAAACGGCGGTCAGTCTGTTTCCGCGCGAATAAAAGGCAACACCACCGTTTTGTTTCTTGAACCGAAACTCGGCATTGGTCGACTTGAAGTCGACTGAAACCCCATAGATTTTCGCGCCAGAATTGTCGTGATCGGGGAAAATTACAGTACTTCGGTTCACACCTCGAAATTCGCATTTCAGGCTGTCTATGAACAGTTCTTTGTTTTCGTTCAATGGCAGGTCGATGCGGCTTGGTGTTGTAATCTCTAGGGTTTCGCCATTTGTCTCAAGCAGGCAAACAGCGCCTTGAACTCTTTTGCCGTACCGGCTCTCAAACTTCACAGGTCGGGTTTGTTGGGCAATCGCAGCTCCGGCCTGAACTGACAGACCGAGCAAGACAAGCGTCGCAAACAAAACTCTGGGCATTTAGAGCCTTTCTGAAATGAGCGCACTAAAAAGCAAAGCTGGCGTGATGTCCATTCATGTCGGTCTACACGATGGGCGCAGCGTCTGCGTAAAATCCATTTTTCGCTCCGGCAAAAAAATTCCGCAGACCATTTGGACTGCGGAATTTTTCTGATCCGGCTACTTCATCAGTTCCGGCACAATCGTCACGATCCCCGGCACGAACCACAGTAACAGCAAGTCCGCCACCTGGATCAAAACAAACGGAATGATGCCGCGATAGATATGTCCGGTCGTCACCAATTTTGGTGCCACCCCTCGTAAGTAGAATAGCGCAAAACCAAAGGGCGGCGTCAGGAAACTGGTTTGCAGGTTGATTGCAATCATGATCGTCACCCATTTTGGATCAAAAGACCCGCCATAGATCACCGGCCCGACAATCGGGATCACGATGTAAATGATTTCAAGGAAATCAAGCACAAAGCCCAGCACGAACAACACCAGCATCACCAGAATGAACACTTTAATTTCGTCATCAAAGCTCTTGAGGAATTGCTGGATGTAATGTTCACCACCAAATGAGATGACCACAAGGTTCAAAAGCTGCGAACCGATCAGGATGGTAAACACCATCGACGTTACTTTGGCAGTTTCACGTACAATTGGGGTCATCACTGCAGTGGTGTAAAGAACCCAACACGCGAACAACAAACCTCCGACGGCATACAGATAGGCCGCATAGGCAAACAAGAAAGCGATCCAGCTTTCAACGCTGACATTGTCCTGATTAACCCGCAGATCAAAATTTACCCCGATCAGAATACAAATGACGATCGCAAAGGCGGCTTTGATTATCACAGCCCCCGATCTATTCTCGTCATGCAATTTGCGGAATGCAGCCAGCATGATCGCGCCACCCGCACCCAATGCAGCAGCCGGTGTCGGGTTGGTGATGCCGCCCAGAATAGAGCCCAGAACCGCAACGATCAGAACCAGTGGTGGGAACACCACACGGATCAGATCGTGTTTCGACAATCGTTGGACCCCGACTTTGCAGCCATACAACGCCATCAGCAAAGGCACCGCTATAAAGATCAACATCATACCCGAAGATGTTGCAGGAGTAATCCACAGGACATCAATCAGGGCAATCGACAACGCACCAATTGCTCCAAGGATTAGCGGTTTGCGATCACTGGACGGAGAGATGCCCCGCGCCATGACCAAAACAATGCCCATCATTACCAGTATGATAGCCATGCCAGTACCAATTGGCGCGGCGGCGCCTATCTTGGCCTGTCTGGCGGAAGCGATTTCCTCGTCGGTCAGCCGAACGCTTTCAGCTGAGCCGCCTTTCGCATCAATCGCCTCGTTTTCAGCAACAGCAGTCTCCCAGGCCGTTTGCCCGTGCAGCGTAATCATCGATTCTTTGCACTGTTCTGACACTTTGGTGCGCAGGCTGGCACCTTCACCAATGTCTGAGAACGTCGACACAGATATATCCTGCGAGCCGACAATATGCGCGCTGCCAGCCCCGATGACCAAACCAACGATGATAATCGGAGCTGCAAGCAGCCAGATCAGACCTTCGGAACGGGTAATTGGTTCATTGCTGGATTCGCCCAATTCGACGGCGGGTGCTTTGCTGGGGTTCAGCATCGCATACACAAAGGCATAAAGTGCATAGAACACCGCCAGCATGATCCCCGGCAGCAACGCTGCCTGAAACAAAGTTCCCACGGACAAAACTGCCGGTTCCCCGAGATACGTCAACGCGTCAGTACAACCCGCGTTCTGCGCTCGCTGTTCCTGAGCCGCAGAATACAGGTCTCCTGCCAATGTCCCCAGCAAAACAATCACGATCGAAGGCGGAATGATCTGCCCCAAAGTACCCGAGGCCGCGATGACACCGGTGGCAAGCTCTGGCGAATAGTTATTGCGCAACATCGTTGGCAGGGCGAGCAGCCCCATCGTCACAACAGTTGCACCAACAATCCCGGTTGAGGCGGCCAAAAACGCGCCCACGACCACAATCGACACGGCCAGACCACCGGGCAGCGGGCCAAACACCCGCGCCATCGAGGTCAGCAAGTCATTGGCGATTTTAGAGCGTTCCAGCGTGATGCCCATAAGAACAAACATCAAAACCGCCAGCAGCGTTTCAATCGACTGCCCTGCCAGAACCCGTTCGTTCATACGGTTAACGATGAACGACAGGTTACGGTTCATCGCAACTTCCCAGCCTTTAGGGAACACATGTTCGCTGAAACTGGGCAAATCCGGGTATCGGAAAAGCGATATCGTGTCGGGCTTAATCCCGGTTTCAACCAGGGCGCGATAGGCGTCAGATGAGGTATCAATCGCCTGATGGATCAGCAATCCCGCGCTATCAAGCGAGGCAATGATCCCAAACGAGATGATCCCGGCCCCACCAATGGCAAAGGCCACCGGAAAGCCGGACAAAATTGCCGCAAACAGGCAAAAGAAGACAATGATTAGGCCGGCTTCGACGCCATCAAGACCAAATAGCATAAGAGCAGTCCTTAATATTGTAGTCGTTCATTTGTGTTGATGTGGACATATCAGTGCACGCCCTCATAGGCTTCTTCGCCCTCGCCAAGACTGTCGCGATCAAGGTATTTCCCTTCGCTTTCTGGGCCTTCTTTGAATTCCAGATACGAGCGGAAAAAGAACGACACAGCCTGTAGGAATACCAGACCCGCAAAGGCCACCAACAGAATTTTGAATATGAAATAGGCGGTGAACCCATTTGGCGAAAACCCGATGGTTTCCACATTCCAGCGCAAGGCGCGTGATTTTGCCAACAACCGATCCAGCTGGTCACTGGCCGATGGTTTTGGCACGATCAGGTGACGCCACATAAAGAACCAGCCATACATCCAGATCAGCACAGCAGAGGGCACCATAAACAGCATGGACCCGACCATATCAATGACCCGTTTGGCGCGGAAACTGACCGCAGAATAGATCAGATCCACCCGGACATGCCCGCCCTGAACAAACGTATAAGTCACACAAAGTGCGACGACCAACGCATTGTAAAGTTTAAGTTCTTCGGCAAACCAACTGATATCAAACTGCAGCGGAATACCAAAGCCAATGACAATGTCAGGCCGGGTGAACACGCGCTGGATAAAGATGATGATGATCTGTTGCAGCACCATCAGCAGACCAGCCCAGGCAAAGAACCGGCCAATACCGTTGGCAAAGCCCTCCAGACCCCGCACACAGCCCCACATAAAGCGGTTGTTGACGATACCGATAATCAGGAAAACAAGAAATGTCGTGAAGATGACAAAGAAAAACTCGACCGAGCCACCATAATATACAAAGCGCATGATGGACTCTTTGTTGGTCCAGTCCAACCACTCTGAAGTATGAGTAACGGCGTAGGCAAAATTCTGAAATGACATCAGGATATTTTGAAATACCCAGATCACGCCATCCCAAATCACACCCAATGCAGAGCCAAAGCTCGCAGTGTTCTCGTCTTGCATTATGTCCCCCAATGCCCTTGGGCATATCGTAACGTCTGTATGTTTTGCAGCCTTTTGGCCGCTATTATTAGCAAAAGGCCCGGCAAATCTGCAGGGCCTTTCGATTTTTCAGATTTGGCTTAGCCGCCCAGTACGCGGTTCCGCTGCGCCACATAGAAGCCGTCTGATTTGTTGATCCATGACGACGAAGTTGCCATACTTATTTCAAAGCTTTCACGGATTGAGGCGAACAATGGATCGTCCATGTTCTCGTCCATGACTTCTTTGGAGGCTGCACCAAACGCATCCCAGACATCGTCCGAGAATTGCAAAGTTTTCACGCCTTGCGACTGCAGACGGGCCAATGCAGCACCGTTGTTGGACAGAGTTTCTGCCAACTGGTAATGCGTAACAGCCATCGAGGCATAGCGCATGATCGCCTGTTCCTGTGATGTCATGTCATTCCAGACGTCAAGGTTGACCGATGCGGCCAGCCCCGAACCTGGCTCATGGAAACCAGCTGTGTAGTAGACTTTGGCAACTTCCTGGAAACCAGCGCGTTCGTCAGCAAACGGGCCAACCCACTCAAGTCCGTCCAAAGCACCGGATGACAGCGCCTGATACAGTTCACCACCTGGGATGTTCTGAACAGATGCGCCCATTTTGCCAAGCACTTTGCCACCCAGGCCAGGCATGCGGAATTTCAGGCCGTTAAAGTCAGCAGCAGAATTCATTTCCTTACGGAACCAGCCACCGGACTGCGAACCGGAGTTACCCGCCAGCAAACCCTTGAGGTTAAATATCTGACCCAGTTCGTCGTGCAACTGCTCGCCACCACCGTGGTAATACCAGTTGGTCAATTCCTGCGCAGTGCCGCCAAATGGAACAGCAGTGAAATAAGCATAACCCGGATGCTGACCGATGAAATAGTAGTCAGCCGAGTGATACATGTCGGCCTGGCCTGACGACACAGCGTCAAACACTTCCAGTGCGCCAACCAGTTCGCCCGGTGCTTTTTTGTCGATTGTCAATTGGCCATCAGACAAGGCACCAACCATTTCGACCATATAGCTGCCTGCATCATCCAGAACCGCGAAGCCGCGCGGCCAGGACTGAACCATTGTCAGAACGCGTTTGCCTGTCGCATAGGCTGGTGCTGCCAATGTGGTGGCCGCAGCGGCTGTGCCACCCAAGGCCGATGTTTTTAAAAATGAACGACGATCCATATCGTTACTCCTCCCAATTTTTGTTTATTGCCCTGACCAAACGGCCGAGCGGATCACACGAGTGCGTACATATTAACCAAAACGAATTTGATGTGAATACCTACTACTACGTAGAACGGTATGTTTCTTGCATTTAA
>JAHRVZ010000251.1 GCA_019090405.1 Paracoccaceae bacterium | reverse complement strand
TCGCGGCGGGTAAAGGCATCAATTTCAAAGCCGTCGATCGAAATGCCATTAGTTGAATCAATTGCCGAAACCGACGCATTCAGTTCCAGATTGATCAGTTCACCATTGATCACTCGTGGGATAAAGTTCAGCTCAATACCAAAGGGTTTATATTCAACCGAAATTGTGTCCGACTCTTGCGCCACCGGCACTGGATATTCGCCACCTGCCAGAAATTTGGCCTCTTGGCCGGACAGGGCAATCAGATTGGGTTCCGCAAGCGTGCGCACAACACCCTTTTGTTCAAGGGCTTCAAGCAACAGGCCGACCTGGACGGATCCGACATTAAAGCCAAACAAAACCGCGCCAACATTTTCGTTTGTAATCGGGATGTTCCCGGCCAAAGCATTGCTTAGCGACAGTTGGTTGTTCAAGGTGCCAACGCCGCCGTTCAAACCTACATCACCACCTGCAACACTACCGTTAAAACCCAGTGACGCACTAAGAGACTTCGCCACATTTCGCTGCATTTCTGCAAAGCGAACCTTAAGCATGACCTGCTGCACGCCGCCAACACCCATCAAGTTGGAAACCCGTTCAGGGGCGTAACGTTCAGCAAGATCCAGTGCCCGCTGAAGGCGCTGAGAGCTGGACACAGTACCTGACAATACGATTCCGTCGTTGGCTGTGCGCACTTCGATCTTTTCACCCGGCAAAATCTGGCGCAGGCGTTCTTTGAATTCGGTGATATCTGCCGCGACTCTTACCGTGACGTTGCTGATCAACCGACCAGCAGGATCCAGCAGCGTCAATGTGGTCAGCCCCGGCGATTTGCCCAGCACATATATAGTGCGGTCCGACAAAGACGAAATATCAGCAATGTTTGGGTTTGCGATACTTAGCTCGGCAAACGGAACGTCGCTTTCGACGACCACGGCCCGATTCATCGGAACATTAAGCGTTTGCTCCGTTCCTTTTTTGACCACCTGAAGGGTCTCAGCCTCGGCGATGCCGACAACTGGACCAAATACCAATGACAACCCTAACGCGGCTGCCCTAAACGATTCACAAATTTTCATGTGACCTGCCTCTCCGATCACGCCTCAATAATAGGGTCTTATTGCCCTGTCTTCTGAGCACTGTGGCCCAAATCCATTTTTATTGCAAGAATCATGGACTTCTAGTCGTTTGTTTATGTGGATAACTGGCAACAATAATACGCGCGGTATTCTAAATACCGCGCGTATGCCTTGATAGTCAGGGAATTTTACTCTGAGCAAGGGATGGGAATGTTCATCACTTCGGCACCGCGACGTGTGCGAATTGTGCAAACTTTTTGCTCAACTTTCGCTGGCGCTCGCTCTTCTTCAGAGATTCCAAGCAACGAATTCTGATCAATTTCGATTACAGAAGCGATGGTTTCATCTCCAACACCGACCAAAGCCAGCGACAAGCGACCTGTGGATTGTGCCTGTACCAAAGCAGCTACCTGACTTTGATTTGCAGAAACGGTAACGGTTCGGGCGATCAAAGCACCTTCCAGATTGCCACCAACGCTTTGGTCGATTGCAATCAACGGTACAGCGGATTCGATCAGACGGGTAATTTCGCCACGATTACTTTCAGAAGTTCCGCGAAGGCTCCCTGTCCAATAGACATCAACTCTATCGCCGGGGCGCAAAAAGCCCGAAACGCCTGATGCGACATCGACGCGGATCGCGAATGCGCGCATGCCGGGTTCCAATTGTGACGTTAGACCTGCGTCTTCCCCAGGTTCAGTGACCTTGATGGCCAATATGGCTTCGTCTTTTTCCATCGGGCGCAACACAACACGGTTCTTATCGGCGTCGACTGGAAACAAGACCTCAAGCTTAGTGAAAGCGCCCTCGGGAAGCGAAACCTGCGGCCACATGACCTGGCGCACGCTGTCTTTTGTCAGCTGCTCGCCATACCGCAATGTACGATCGGCGACATAAACCATTACAGTTGGAATGACTTCTTTGTGTTTGCTTTTCTCGTTGTCCAAAGCGGACTGGTATTCAGCGATATAATTCTTTGCCAGCATCACCGCGCCGCCAGCCAGGGCGATTCCGACGATCAAGACGAGTCCAAATACTGCTCGCATGGTGTTTCCTTTCGTACGTCTGTCTCACAATTCCAAGAGCGGTTATCATTCCGCCTTCTTGCTCATTATCTTTGGTACATGCCAATTGCGGCTAAATCAGGGAGCAGCAGCGCCCTAAGCGGGCCGGTTTATTCAAATTTATTCGGATTGCCCAGGGGGCGTAACCGTTACTGCTGTCGCTATGTGGTCGCGGGAGCCTTCGGTACCTGCCGTAATCTGAACAGTCGCAACGCTCGCCAAACCTACAACAAGCGCACAAAGGACAACCCAGTCTACAGTGACGGCGCCACCATCATCTTCTAGAAACTTGTTCTTTTTTTTCTTCACTTTTTTGATCCTCCAATAATTGTATTGATGAGGCAACAAAGGCCGCATCTTCATCAAGACGCGGCCTTTGCGAGTATTCTCGTCAGTTGGTTAACTGACTGAAACCAAATTATTCGTTTGGCGTGTCAACTGTCGCGGCACTCAGAGCGCCCGATGTGGTGCCGGACATGGCTTCAACGCCGGTTTCGATCGAAGCGTAACCAGCAGCAGCCAGAGCAACAACAGCAGCAGTCAAAACAACCCAGTCAACTGTTACGGCGCCGTCTTCGTCTTTACGAAAGTTTTTGATAAAGTTCATCATAGTTTGTCCCTCCAAAGGATCAGTAAGTTTTCGATGACCTCGGTGTCCGTTTGAACCTGCTCTCTCTGCGTGGTTCGGGTCCGCCGTGGTATGCAGCTATATAGACGGTACGCAATGGCAGGAT
>JAHRVZ010000250.1 GCA_019090405.1 Paracoccaceae bacterium | reverse complement strand
TTTACAGCGCGCTTTGTAAGGACCGTTATCAGGTTCGCGCGGTATTTGGCGCTTCCGTGGATGTCAGACAACAGACCGTCGCTTTGCACATTGACCGCATCAGCAGCTTTCGCCGACCAGTCCGCAGAAAGCGCTTCTTCAAGCCCGGCATGGCGAAAAACGCCGTCTTCACCTGCTCCGGTTACGGCAACGCGTGTACCAGCGGCCCCTTTTGCGACGCAGACACCTACAAGAGCAAAGAGCGAGGCCGGTTGGCGGAATTTAACATAGGCCGCACGGGCAGGGGCGGTGACGCTGACCGAAACGATGATTTCGTCATCGTCCAAAGCAGTTGTGAATAATCCGTCAAAGAAATCATCTGCCGAAATCACACGTTTATTGGTGGTCACGTTTGCACCAACCGCAACCAGACCTGCCGGATAATCAGCAGCCGGATCGTTGTTGGCAATTGATCCACCTATCGTGCCGACGTAGCGCACCGCTGGATCACCGATCCCGCCTGCCAGATCGGCAAGCATGGGACATAACCGTTGAACATCGCTGTTGGCTGCCACCTCGCCATGGGTGGTCGCGGCGCCGATGACCAATGTGTCACCTTCTGCTGAAATACCGCTTATACCGTCGATACCGCGAATATCCACCAGGTCAGTCGGTGCCGCCAGATGCTGTTTCATGGTTGCCAACAATGTCTGGCCACCTGCCAGAAATTTTCCGTCTTCGGCATTGTTCAGAGCGGAAACCGCAGCGTCGATGCTGGCGGCTTTATGGTAATTTGTCGGATACATTTTTCAATCCTTTCTTATTTTGCCGCCTGAATGGCGTTCCACACTGCCAGCGGGGTTGCAGGCATCGCTAGATCATTGCTGCCGATGGCATCGGTTATGGCGTTGATGACAGCAGGAGGTGATCCAATGGCGCCGGCCTCTCCGCAGCCTTTCATGCCCAGCGGGTTGTTCGGGCACGTCGTAGACGCATGATGGACGCTGTAATCCGGCAGGTTTGCCGCACGTGGCATTGTATAGTCCATGTACGAGCCGGTAATCAGTTGCCCATCGTCGTCATAAATGACCTGCTCAAACATTGCTTGCCCGATACCTTGGGCGATACCGCCGTGTACCTGACCTTCTACAATCATCGGATTGATGATGGTGCCAAAATCATCTGATGCCGTAAATTGCACAATGTCTGTGACGCCGGTTTCCGGATCAATCTCGACTTCGCAGATATAGGCTCCGGCGGGAAAGGTGAAATTGGCAGGATCATAAAACGCGCCTTCTTTCAGTCCGGGCTCCATATCGGGCGGCAGGTTGTGCGCCATATAAGCGGCAAGTCCAACTTCGTGCCATGCCATTGCCTTGTCGGTTCCCGCGACTTTGACTTCGCCGCCTTCGATGACAATGTCATCTTCTGAGGCTTCCAGAACATGGGCCGCAATTTTCTTAACTTTGGCTTCCACCTTGTCCATCGCTTTTACAATGGCCGACATGCCGACAGCCCCTGATCGAGACCCATAAGTCCCCATGCCGAATTGAACTTTGTCGGTATCCCCGTGGACGATCTGAATATTTTCAATCGGCAGATCAAACCGCTCGGAAACGATTTGGGCAAATGTGGTTTCGTGCCCCTGACCATGACTATGAGACCCTGTCAGTACTTCGATAGTCCCGACCGGGTTCACCCGAACTTCGGCAGATTCCCATAGACCGACACCAGCACCAAGTGAGCCAACGGCTGCCGAGGGAGCGATGCCGCAGGCTTCGATATAGCAAGAATAACCCAACCCCCGCAATTTACCCCGGTTTGCTGAGTCCGCTTTGCGGGCGGCAAAGCCGCTCACGTTGGCGGCATCCATTGCCTGATCAAGGTTGGCCCCGAAGTCACCGGAATCATAGGTCATGATAACAGGCGTTTGATGGGGAAATTCCGTGACAAAATTTGCCCGACGCAATTCTGTCGGGTCTTTGCCCAACTCACGTGCGGCCTGTTCCATGACCCGTTCGACAAGATAACAGGCTTCTGGGCGACCAGCGCCGCGATAGGCATCCACCGGCACGGTATTGGTATAAACTCCGCGCACATTGGCATAGATGTTTTTGATATTGTACTGACCTGACAAAAGCGTCGCATAAAGGTATGTCGGCACCGATGACGAAAACAGGTTCATATAAGCCCCGAAATTGGCAATCGTATCGACTTTGAAGCCGACGATCTTGCCATCAGCGTCAAACCCCATTTCTGCAGTGGAAATGTGATCGCGTCCGTGCGCATCTGTCATAAACGCTTCGGATCGGTCCGACGTCCATTTAACCGACCGGTTAGTTTTCATTGATGCCCAAAGGCATGTGACCTCTTCCGGGTAAATGAATATTTTCGATCCAAATCCACCGCCAACATCTGGTGCTATGACACGCAGTTTGTGCTCGGGTGCGACCTGAACAAAGGCCGACAGAACCAGTCGCGCCACATGCGGATTCTGGCTGGTTGTGTACAGCGTGTAATGTTCTTCTGCTTCGTCGTAGGTCGCTATGGCCGACCGTGGCTCCATGGCGTTTGGGGCCAACCTGTTGTTGGTCAACGATATTTTGGTCACATGTGCAGCACCAGCCAGCGCCGAGTCTGTGGCTGCTTCTTCACCAATGCCAAAATCATAGATCAGATTGCCCGGTGCATTCTCGTGAATCTGAGGCGAAGACCCATCCAGAGCTTTTGCCGGTGCAGCAACGGCTGGCAAAACATCAAAGTCAACCTCGACCAATTCAGCCGCAGCACGCGCAATGGCCTGTGTTTCAGCAATCACCACAGCAAGTGAATCGCCCACATACCGGACATTGCCATCGGCCAGAGGACGCCACGCCCCCATGTTCATCGGGCTACCGTCTTTCGAGGTGACGGCCCAGCCGCATATAAGGTTCCCGATGCCGTCAGCCGTCATCTGTTGGCCATCCAGAACATCGATAACACCGTCCATTGCCAACGCCTCTGACGCATCAATACCGTTCACCGTAGCATGGGCGTGGGGTGAGCGAACAAAAGCGGCGTATGCCTGATTTTCGTTGCGGATGTCGTCGGTGTATTTGCCCTTGCCCGTGATAAAGCGTTTGTCTTCTTTGCGGGTAACGCGGGCGCCTATTCCAGTATTCATTTCCATATCCCCCTTGGCTTACATCTTCGAGGCGGCATCTTTGACCGCCCTGACGATATTGTGATAGCCGGTACAACGGCAGATATTGCCTTCCAGCTCGTTGCGGATGGCTTCGGATGTCAGTTCTTTACCGGCCGCCTTGTAACGACCAACCATGTCAACTGATGTCATAATCATGCCCGGCGTGCAGAAACCGCATTGCAGACCATGGTTGTTGGTAAATGCCAGTTGCATCGGGTGCAGTTCGCCATTGGCGAGACCCTCGATCGTGGTTATGTCAGCGCCTTCAAGAGATGCAGCCAAGGTTGAACAGGATTTGATCGCCTTGCCATTCACATGAACGACACAGGCTCCGCACTGGCTGGTATCGCACCCTACATGGGTGCCAGTCAGGCGTAAATTTTCGCGCAGAAATTCTGATAAAAGCGTCTCGTCGGGAACATCCCGGCTGACGGCCTTGCCGTTCACAGTCATCTTGATTTTGGTCATGTGTATCTCCCTAATGAGCGGATCTTGCTGCCCGCATGTTCGGTGGCATGAAAAGGATCAGTCCCCTGGCGGATCAGTCCCCTGGCGGATCAGTTGTCGTGAGATGGTCGTGAAAATTGTCAAAGAACTTTGTCGCAAGTTTTTTGGCCGTTGCATCAATCAGACGACTGCCCAACCTTGCAAGTTTGCCGCCAACATTAGCTTTGGCGGTAAATTCAAGCACAGTTTCGTTGCCGTTTTCAATCAGTGTCACATCGGCCTCTCCCTTGGCAAAGCCCGCAACTCCACCCTGGCCTTCGCCTTTAATCGTATAGCTTTTTGGTGCATCAATATTCAGCAATTCGATTGCACCGTCGAATTTCGCCTTAACCGGGCCAATCTTTTGAACGACTTTCGCGGTCATGGTTGTGGGCGAGGTTTGTTCGATTTCTTCACAACCTGGTATGCAGGCCTTTAGAACTTCGACATCATTCAGAGCGGCCCAAACGGTATCGCGAGGCGCGATAATACGGTAGCTCCCCGTCATATCCATGACAAAACTAGTCCAAAAACCTGATACATTTGTAAGAATAATACGTGGCAAAGCGATCAGTGCAAGCTTTTTGACCAATTGGCCAAACTCATTTCATAAGCAGAGTGTATCTCTGCTTTTCACCTTCGCCATCAAATGCCTTTCCCAAATCCGCCAAACTGTCCAGAGAATGGCAGGCATGAAAGCTGTCAACGATAGGTAGAAGCGTGCGAATACCACCCGCTTCTGGCGAGAAACCTTCAAATCGCAAAAGCGGATTAAGCCAGATCAATCGGCGGCAGGTGCGGGCAAGCCTCTCGGCTTCGGATTTAAGAAGTGTGGTGTCGCCTCGTTCAAGCCCGTCGGTAATCAATAGTACAGCGGCACCCTGACCCAGTACCCGGCGAGACCACTCGCGGTTGAAACGAAAAAGCGATTCTCCTATTCGTGTGCCGCCTTGCCAGTCAGGGGCATCCCGCCCCACAGCCTGCAGCGCCAGATCGACGTCCCGTTGTGCCAAAGCCCGGCTGATATTGGTAAGTCGTGTGCCAAAGGTGAAACCGTGAACTTTGCCCCAGCCGGACGACCTAGCCCAGGTCAGCGCATGCAGAAAGTGCATCATCATTTTTGCATAGGTGGCCATAGACCCGGAAATATCGCATAGCACGACAAGATTTGGTGGCCTCTGCCTTGGCTTTTTCAGGGCCAGTCGTTCGATTTCTCCACCCTTGCGCAGGGACTTTCGCAACATTTCACGCGTATCGGGCCGATTGCCGACAGTGGCTGGCCGATGACGGCGAGTCATAAGCGGATCAACGGGTAACGTCAGGCTGCGAATGAGCTTTGCGGCCATGGCCAGATCGGACGCGCTCATTTGTTCAAAATCCTGCGCGCGCAATACCTCGTTTGCAGACCAGCTAAGTTCGGCGTCTATTTCAATAGTATCGCGTTCGGGGCCAGAGTCAGCAAAGGGCTTGTCCTCAAACATTGCATCCGCCGCGCGCTTTTCCGCAGCTTTGGGTGTTGCGCGATCCTGACCCACCGTTTGCATAAGCGGTAACATCGAACGGACCATACGTTCCAGAAACTCGGGATCGCGCCAGAACATATGAAAAACCTGATGGAACACTTCCAGGTTTTCCGGTCGTGAAACCATCGTGGACCTTAACGCATAGTAAAAGTCAGCGCGTTGCGTGAACCCGGCAGCGGCCACCGCCGAGATTGCGCTTTTGAGCTGCGAAGTCCCCACCTTTAGCCCGGCTTTGCGCAGCGCGCGTGCGAAATGGATTATGTTTTCGACCAGCTTTCCATCTGTCTCGGGCAGGGGGGGCATTTGGCTATGAGGCCTGTGCGAAATTCTGTCGGGCTTCGTTCAGGATGCGGGATGCTTCAGAGCCGGTGATTTTCGAAATATCGTCCTGATATTTCAACAATGCACCCAAAGTGTCCGATATCACCTCGGGTGAAAGCGCCACAGCATCAAGAGCTATCAGGCAGCGCGCCCAGTCGATGGTTTCAGCAACGCCGGGGTTTTTGAACAAATCCTCTTGGCGCAACGCCTGAACAAAAGAAACGATTTCTTTCGACAAAGTGTCTGCGCAGCCCGGAACCCGGGCATGCAAAATGGCCAGTTCGCGTTCAAACGCCGGGTAGTCGACCCAATGGTAAAGACAACGCCGCTTTAGGGCATCATGAACCTCGCGCGTTCGATTGGATGTAAGAATGACAATTGGTGCTTCGTCAGCGACAATTGTTCCGATCTCAGGAATTGTGACCTGAAAGTCCGACAACGCTTCTAATAGGAATGCTTCAAACGGTTCATCTGTACGGTCCACTTCGTCGATCAGCAAAATTGGCGGTCCTTCGGCATGGGTTTCCATTGCCTGAAGCAATGGCCGCTGGATCAAAAACTCTCTTGAGAACAACTCGGATTGCAGATCTTTGCGGTTGGCAGCACCTGACGCTTCGGCCGTTCGAATGGCGATCATCTGCGCCGAAAAATTCCACTCGTATATCGCCGACGACGCATCCAGACCTTCATAACATTGCAGCCGTATAAGCTTTCTGCCAAGTGCCGCCGCCAGGGCTTTGGCAATTTCGGTTTTGCCAACTCCGGCCTCACCCTCCAGAAAAAGAGGCTTGGCCAGCTTTAACGACAGATAGACAACCGTTCCAAGATCACGCCCGCAGACGTAACCGTGGTCAGACAAAACAGCGAGTGTCTCGTCAATGCTTGCTGGAATATCGGCCACTTGGTACTTCCTTCTCACATGGACTCACATGGACCTGTTTTATTTAAGCATTGGCGCGCAGTTCTGTCCACGCAAGATGTTGTTGCAGAACAAGCTGTGGATATTATGCTTATAAGCATACAGTAGATGAGAAGCTAAATGGCTGTCCCAACGCTTGACGCGAGCAGCGTCACCGAACCCATCCGGCAATTGGCGGATTCTGATCAGCCAGGGGTTCTGGCGGTGATCACCGGTATCACCGGTCCATCCTATCGCCCTCTTGGGGCGATGATGACTGTGTTTGCTGACCAATCCAGAGTCGGGACATTGTCGTCAGGATGCGTAGAAGCAGACATCACGCTACATGCGATTGAGGTGTTGAACGACGGCAAACCAAAATCAATTCATTACGGCGATGGATCGCCATATGCAGATATCGAGCTTCCTTGTGGGGGAGCGCTGGAAATCACGCTTATACCGCAACCGGAAAAGTCGGTGCTGAAGGATATTTGTCAGCGCCACGACAAACGGCAATCAACCGCTCTCAGGATAAACCTGTTAACCGGCCATGTCTCGGTTGGTTCAAACGGCGCGACCGTGCGCAATGGTGAAGATTTCAACATCCGGATTGAACCTGAACTGTTCTTTTATGTTTTTGGCAAAGGGCCAGAGGCCACAACCTTTGCAGGCCTCGTACAAACCGCCGGCTATCCGAACATCTTATTATCCCCGGATGACGAAACCCTGACCATAGCCCGCCAGTATGGAAGTCGCACACGGCACCTCAATTCCGCGCATTTTCCAAAAGACCTTGAGCCAGACTCGCATTCTGCAATCATTTTGTTCTTTCACGATCATGAATGGGAACCGCCAATTCTTCGGCATGCGGTAACAACAAATGCATTCTATATCGGGGCACAAGGCAGCAAAAGGGCCGCCGACGCCCGGAAACTGGAACTCGAGGCTATGGGCGTAACTGACTCTGATCGAGCAAAGATCAAAGGGCCAGTTGGTTTGATATCTTCGGTGCGCGATGCACGCAAACTGGCGGTCAGTGTGTTGGCTGAAATACTGGACGAGACCTGAAATGGGCCGGTTGAGTTGAAATTGTCATAAGTGCCAAAACTCATCTGCGGGCGTTCTTGCGCCCCAGGGGTTTGCTGATCCTCGCCAAGCACCAAAACCAGAGTTGGCCAATATCTGGTTAGCCTCAAACCCTATCGCTGCCACCGCCCTGAGGTATTGCCTGTACAGCGTGCACCAGCTTTGGTAGCCCTCGCGGGGGGGAATATAACTGGCCCATATCAAAGGATTTTACGATGTCTACGGAAAACGGCGTAGCGCCTGTGGCTCAGAATGACCACACTGCCAAAGAAATCGCAGCGTTGGCTGAGAAGTATCGAAAATCAGAAGAACTTGCAGACCTTGTGCAGTTGCGCGACCTGAGGCTGCAAGGGGGGAAGAAAATCACCCAGCAAACCGATTCTGCGTGGCGGCGCGAAACCGAAACCGAAACCCCTCCAAACCTGTTTGCGCCCGGATCCGGCGAATTGCCGGAAGTTGATTACCGCGACCTGTCCGCTGAGGCTGTGCAAAGCGCCATGTATCACCATGGCGCGTTGATCGTGCGCAACCTGTTTTCGTCGCTGCAGACTCAAGAGTTTTGCAAAGATATCGACACTGTTATGGACGCTGGGCAAGAGTACTTTGTGGCCACCAAAAAAGACGAAAATGTCGAACGCTCAGCCGATTCAAGGTCCGCGTTTACACCGGCCCCTTTGAACGTAGATTTAAATGCCGCTGCGTTCATGGGCAATTGCGGTGCAGTCGCCACCTTTTTGTCGCCGAAAGTATCACACCGGTTGTTCGAACGCTTTGACGAGTTGGGGCTGCGTGAGCTGCTGCAGGCTTATTTCCAGGATGAATCCTGCGTGTCCTACTACAAAAGCGTGTTGCGGCGGGTCGAGCCGCTGCCGAATCCGGCCGATTGGCATCAGGACGGCGCGTTCATGGGCAAGGGCATCGACAGCCTGAACCTGTGGGTCGCGCTGACTGATTGCGGGGCCGGAACCAATAGCCCCGGTATGGATCTTGTGCCGCAGCGGCTAAATGGGATTGTTCCACCAGGCGGCAACGGCGCGGCATTCGACTGGTCGGTTTCAGCCAAGACGGTGTCCGAGAATTTCGCCGACGTTAAGATTGCACAACCCCATTTCGGTGCGGGAGACGCGGTATTCTTCGATCATTTTAACCTTCACGTCACTTCGTCCAGTCCGAAATTCACCAAGCCGCGCTATGCCATTGAAACCTGGTTCTTCTCGAAATCGCGCTGCGCACTGAACCAGATCCCAGCGTACTGGTAACGCCGACTGTTTTGGTTGGACAAGCTGAATCTGCCGGTGCCGAGGCAGACCATTGTGGCGCGTTTCCTTGTTTTCTTCGAGCAATATTCGTCAGGCCAGAAACCGCTCACAGCGATTGTCTAAAGCCCGGTTCTAAAGTGCATCGCCGAACCTGAACAACGCAGGCCGCCCCATACGCGGGTAGGGCCGATATCAAAATTGCTTTGATTGCCAGATTGCAAAATGATATTTTCTAATTATCTTTTTAAGAATGTACCGATTGAAACTGGCCGCGGTGTCGTTGTGTCAGAACCTTGGTTTGAATTGCGTGAGAGTTTAAAATGCCTGTTGTTTTGTGGTTAAATACTATTGAAAACGTCGCCCGAAACATCGGTGATTTTGCCCGGGCGTTTGCTGTAGCAGCCATCATCGGCGCGATGTGGTCGCCAATGGCGCAGGCTGATTCTTTGATCTTTGGCCTTGGCTACACCAGCTTTTCGGATGATAACGCCGAAGATTCTCCGATCCTATCGGTGGAATACCAAGGCGACCCGTTTAAATCGGCTGGCCGCTGGGATTTTGGATTGGGCGGGGCATTGTCGGTTGATACCAATGGTGACGGTCATTTTGGACTGGGATTCTACACCATCTACAATTTGCAAAATAATTGGTTTATCGAAGGCAGCGTGATGCCGGGCATCTATGTCAACGGGTCGTCCGGCAATTTGCTGGGCGGCAAATTCCAGATACGAAGCCTGCTTGCCATTGGCTATGACCTGGATGAGCGCAATAGCATTTCACTGGCCGCCACGCATATATCCAACGCCAGCACCAACGATTTCAATCCCGGTGTGAATACGGCGATGTTGCGCTGGCATCGCCGTTTCTGAACACCCTCGATTGATCGCCAGTCGCAGGATGTGGGGAAAGTTGAATAGCAAATAGGCACTGCCGACATTTCTGTCCCTCGGCACCCGAATTCGAACAAATTTTGACACAATTGGTTTTGATTCGGAGCCGCCTCACCACCCAATTGTAGCCAAAGCAGGTATTAGTCAGAGAGGATTCGACCTATTGTTCAGGAATTGAGGACCAAATTTGGCGAAATTGTGTTTTTTTGTGGTCACTGAATTCGAGGTGTTTGGACCGCTGCGATTATTTCGATCGGTGAAACAAAAAAACCGCGTGCAACGGGTCGGGGCAGGAATTTTGATATTTCCGCTTAAAATGGGCAATAAATTGGGTTTATTTGACGTCGGGCAGGAAACAAAGAAACATTTCCAGCTAAAGCACCCCCGCAGGATCGGGACCAAACTCCTCTCAAGTCTTGAAAATGCAGCAAATTTTCAGGGACTTTTTTCTTTCCCGCTTTCAGAGCCTCCGATAAAAAAAACGTAAGCCCAACTGGGGGGCGGAGTTTGCTAGGTCACGGGGGCGACCGCGTTTTTGCATCTGACTGATGTGATTGAGATGCGTGTTCGCAAGGCTACTGTTCGTAGTCAGTGGCGTTTACGTAACGAGTTTGCCGATAATCGGCGGGCGCGTGCCGGTCGTTTTGTGGCTGCGGACTTCTCTTCACGGATTTATTGCAAAGATGCTGGTCGTCGGTGATCCAGTACCTTTTTGGGGCATGTTTTTACCCGCGATTTAATCGTGGATTTATGGGCCGAGCTGAGAGGAATGAGCAATGACTAAAACCGGTGATGGAAAATGGAACCCCGAGTCCTGCGAAGGTGACAAATCTCTGAACGGGATTGTCGAGGGAACGTCGGGCGATGACACCATTGATTTGTCTTACACCGGTGATCCAGACGGGGACAAGATTGATAATCTGGATGCCATCCAGCCCGGTGTTAACCCTAACTCTGACATTGTTGATGCTGGCGCGGGCGACGACACTGTTCACGCAGGCGCTGCGGATGACACCGTCTATGGCGGGTCCGGATCGGATTTGGTTTATGGCGAGGCGGGCAACGACGTTCTGTACGGCGATAGCAATGCGCCAACCACCAGTCGTGAAAGCTTTGAATGGGACAAGGCGCCCGACCCCAATGGCTTTGGCAGCATTGATCGGGGCGACAATTTAGCGGGTGGTTTCAGTCAGGATACCGGATCTGTTGTCGTCGATTTTTCGGTTTTGCCCAATTCTGATGGATCTACAACCTATACCGGAAACTGGCAGGCCACCGAAGATATTGAGACTGGTGAAGAAGCGGTTGATAACACAAGCGGAATGCGTTCGCATCTGGATTGTCCGGGCGACTGTTCATCCTATGAACTGGAATTTTCGGAATCCGTTGAAAATGTTTCTTTCCGAATAAATGACATTGATCGTGATTCTGTGATCAATATTCAGGCCTTTGACGCGGATGGAAACCCAATTGAGGTCAATCTGACCGGTGGGTCGGACGTTACAATGTCTGATACAGACTCGGTCGCAGGGGATGACACAGCTGACAGCAATGGCGGCAGCGCTTCCTATGATGATCTGGACCATTCCGTGTTGGTCGATATTGCGGGTCCGGTTGCCAGTATAGTTATTACCCACACGCAGGACGGCTCGGACGTGTCCGCGATTGGCGTTACGGATATCTATTTCGATACCACGGATGTTGTTGAAACAGGCGTGCCGGGTGACGACACGTTGATTGGTGGCGAAGGCGACGACATTTTGTACGGCGAAGGCGGTAACGATGTTCTCGTTGGCGGTGCCGGAGCGGATGAGCTTTATGGCGGTGACGGGGCCGACGTTCTTGGCATCACAATTGGTGATACAGTTGTTCAGGGCGGCGAAGGTGGTGAAGG
>JAHRVZ010000018.1 GCA_019090405.1 Paracoccaceae bacterium | reverse complement strand
GCGGGTTGGTTGGCGGCTGGCTTGAAGAAACCTTTGGCCTTGTGCTGGCCTTTCGCTGGACCGGTGCCGTGCTGGCCGCCGCAATCATGGGATTTCCTTTGATGGTCCGCGCCATCCGCATCGCGATCGAGGCGGTTGATCCCAAACTTGAACAGGCAGGCGCCACGCTGGGGGCATCGCGCATTTGGGTGTTCACGTCGATCACATTGCCGCTGATCCTGCCCGGTGTCATCGCAGGCGCGGTGCTGGCCTTTGCCAAAGCACTGGGCGAATTTGGCGCCACAATTACCTTTGTATCCAACATTCCGGGCCAGACCCAGACCCTGCCTTTGGCGATTTATACGTTCTTGCAGGTTCCCGGCGGCGAGACATCAGCGCTGCGGTTGGTGGCTATATCAGTAGCCCTGGCCATGGTCGCTGTGCTGCTGTCCGAAATGCTGGCCCGACGCGCCGCCAAACGGGTGGCCGGAACATGAGTCTGACCGTTAAGCTAAATCACCAGATGGCCGGTTTCACGCTCTGTGTGGATTTTGATGCGCCTCCCGGCATAACGGTGTTATTTGGGCGATCTGGGGTCGGTAAAACAACTGTTATCAATGCGGTTGCCGGTCTTCTCAATCCTGATTCTGGACGTATCTCTTTGAATGACACGATCTTGTTTGACAGCAATGCCGGGATCAATTTGGCGGCCCACAAGCGTCGGCTTGGTTATGTGTTTCAGGACGGACGGTTATTTCCGCATCTGTCAGTTCAGGACAATCTGACATTTGGTCAGCGGTTTAACGCACCACAACCAGACGGCCCGACACTGGGCAAAGTCTGTGACCTACTGGGTATTACAGCGCTGAAAGACCGGCGCATCGAGACCTTGTCGGGTGGTGAAAAACAGCGGATCGCCATTGGCCGGGCTTTGCTGTCACATCCGCAAATGTTGTTGATGGACGAACCTCTTGCGTCGCTTGATGACGCGCGCAAGGCCGAAATTTTACCCTATCTGGAACGCTTGCGCGATCACACCAACATACCCATCCTTTATGTCAGCCACTCTATGAGCGAAGTTGCCCGCCTGGCGACAACCTTAGTGGTCCTGGAAGACGGCCAAATTGCCCGGTCTGGCCCGGTTGAGCAGGTTTTGTCCGACCCCGATATGGTGCGCCAACTGGGGGTACGCGAAGCGGGATCGGTTTTGCCCGCAACGGTTCTGCAACACCATGACGATGGGCTAAGCGAGCTGAAATTTTCCGGAGGTCGTCTGTTTTTGCCGCGTATGGGCATGGCCGTTGGCGCGCAAACGCGGGTTCGGATTTTGGCGCAGGATATAATTCTGTCGCTTACCGCGCCTACGGATTTGTCTGCCCTTAACATTCTGCCGGTCAAAGTCATTGCCTTGCGGGATGGCACCGGACCCGGTGTCATCGTTCAGTTGCAATGCAGCGATGAACGGCTACTTGCCCGCGTCACCCGACGCTCGGCTGATCGCATGAAACTGACGCCCGGTGACGGCATTTATGCGATCATCAAATCGGTATCCATCGCGCGTACCGATATCGGTTCGGGCATCAATTCGGGTCAAGCCTGAATTGGGCTACATTCCCAACGCTTCTTTATACATTTCCAACACGGCCTCTTCTTCGGCAATATCGTCCTTGTCGCGTTTGCGCAGTGCCACGATTTTGCGCATCACCTTGGTGTCATAGCCACGGCCTTTGGCCTCGGCCATCACTTCTTTTTGTTGCTCGGCGATGTCCTTTTTCTCGGCCTCCAACCTCTCGATCCGCTCAACAAAAGAGCGCAGTTCATTTGCAGTTACGCGGTAAGAGGCGTCGGACTGGGTATCGCTCATGTTATGGCTCCGTTGGGGCTGAGAAAAGGATTGAAACTGGCAAATAACGTGCTGGGCAACAGGCCGCAAGGCGTGAATTCAGCGCCTCAAAACTTGCGCTGCGCCAAGCTATCGGTTAGGCGCAACAAAACCTCGATCAAATGGGTGCGCTATGTTTGAAATCATGATCTGGCTTGGGGCCGCAGTGTCGGTAATGGGACTGGCCGGACTGGTCTGGTGCATCATCCAGGTGTCCCGCGCCCGCAAAGCCGGGCTAAGCGAGGACGAACTGCGCGCCGCGGTGCAGGCGGTTCTTCCGCTAAATATGGGCGCGCTTTTCCTATCCGTTGTCGGCCTGATGTTGGTGGTCATTGGCGTTATGCTGGGCTGAAAACCACAAACAGCGGTATTCTGAGGCTTGCAACATATGCAGTAATTGTTATATGTAATGACAACAAGCGACAGGAGAGCCCCATGACACCCATTGTCAAAGCGTTTTTCGACACCACGACCAACACCGTGTCTTATATTGTGCAGGATCCGGCAGGGCGTTCATGTGCTATTATCGACAGCGTCCTGGATTATGATCAAAACGCCGGTCGGACCGATACGACGACGGCCGACATTCTGGTTGACCACGTGCGTGATAATGACCTGAGCGTTGAGTGGATATTGGAAAGTCATGTTCATGCCGACCACTTGTCAGCAGCACCCTATCTGCAGCAAAAGCTGGGCGGAAAAATCGGCATCGGCAAAGAGATCACGGTGGTACAGGATACATTTGGCAAAGTGTTCAACGAAGGCACCGAATTTCAGCGCGACGGCAGCCAGTTTGATGCGTTGTTTGCCGAAGGCGACAGTTTTCACGTTGGCCAGATGCGCGGCGACGTATTGCACACGCCCGGCCATACTCCGGCTTGTCTGACTTATGTGATTGGCGATGCGGCCTTTGTTGGCGATACGCTTTTCATGCCTGATTTCGGAACCGCACGCTGTGATTTCCCCGGGGGGTCGTCCGAGATGCTTTATAATTCGATCCAGAAAATTCTGACGCTACCAGATGAAACCCGAATTTTTGTTGGCCATGACTACAAGGCTCCGGGGCGTGATGATTACGCTTGGGAAACCACTGTGGGTGAGCAAAAGGCGCTGAATATCCATATTGGCAAGGGGCGCAGCATGGATGAATTCATTTCGATGCGCGATGCCCGGGATGCCACGTTGGACGTGCCGCGTTTGATACTGCCATCACTTCAGGTCAACATGCGGGCCGGACAAATGCCGCCTGAGGATGATCAGGGGGACGTGTTTCTTAAGGTTCCTGTCAATAAAATCTGACATTCTTTCAACACGCGCGAACACAAAGGACTTAGCTGAAAATGGAACAAGACTGGATCTGGGGTCTCGTCGGTGGCGGGCTGATCGGGCTTGGCGGAGCTGTGTATTTGCTGGGCAACGGCAAAATCATGGGGGCCAG
>JAHRVZ010000249.1 GCA_019090405.1 Paracoccaceae bacterium | reverse complement strand
GCCCCCGATTGCGTATTGAACAAACTACGCGAACAACTTGACCATGGCGTTTATGCCTATACCAACCACGAAGGCGAATATGAGGCTGCAATTCAGTGGTGGATGAAAACCCGCCATAACTGGAAGATCGACCCATCCTGGATATTCACCACCACCGGCATCGTGAATGCCTGCGGCATCTGTCTGGATACATTTACCAAACCCGGTGATGGAATTGTTCTGTTTACGCCAGTTTACCATTCTTTTGCCAAGGTGATTAACAACGCTGGGCGCAAGGTTGTTGAGTGCCCGCTTGCACTGGAAAATGGTCGCTATGAGATGGATTTTGACGCCTATGACGCGACAATGACCGGATCAGAAACCATGCTGATTCTGTGTTCTCCACATAACCCCGGCGGGCGCGTCTGGAGCCGTGAAGAACTGCAAGGCGTATGTGATTTTGCCAAGCGGCATGATTTGATTCTGGTGTCAGATGAAATTCATCACGATCTGGTCTATCCGGGTGTTACGCACATCCCGATGGCCAATATAGACCAGTCGGTCCATGACCGGCTTGTGATGCTGACCGCTCCCTCTAAAACTTTCAATATTGCGGGGCTGCACACGGGTCATGTCATCATCCAGGACCCTGAATTGCGTGCCAGGTTTTCGGACCGGATGAACGCACTTTATATCGGGTCAAATTCTGCCGGAACCTATGCCACGCTTGCCGCCTATTCGCCCGAAGGGGCTGCCTGGGTGGATGAGTTGATGATCTATCTTGATGGGAACAGGAAAACCTTTGATGCTGCGATTGCCGACATACCGGGGTTGTCTTCAATGACGTTAGAATCAACTTATCTAAGCTGGGTCGATTTTTCTGGCACTGGAATGTCGCCTAGTGAATTCACCAGTCGCGTTCAGAAAGATGCCAAAATCGCTGTTAACCTGGGCGCGACGTTTGGATCTGGTGGCGAAACGTATCTGCGCTTTAACATTGGCACCCAACGTGCGCGTGTCGAGGAAGCATGCGATCGTCTGCGTAGTGCATTTGCTGATTTGCAATAACTCAAACAGTCAACGGTCGTTTTCTTTAAAAGAAAACGGGACGGAATTTTTAAAAAATTCCGTTTGTCAGCCGTCGTATTCCAACAACCCAACCGGAGCATTCGGTTCGCGGTAAAAATCCAGCGGCGCGCGATCTGTGGCGGCTGTGTTTCGTTTGAATTCATACCGCATCTCGCCAGATTCTTCTTCGGATGCAACGATCAGGCATTGGTACAAATGCGTACCCCCATCATACAGATCAACCAATCCGCGCAGGCGCGGTACGGTTTCCGCCTCGACTGCGAAACCAGTTTCCCACATGCGCAGAACATGGTGAAAATCATCATCCGCCAATACGCGAATTCGGCTGGATTTTTTCAATCCGGCAATCCGCGCAGCCTTAAGACCCTCGCGGATTTCTTTTGACAGAAATGATGTCATAACGCTGACCTTCCTGAAAGCGTATAAGTGAACCTGACTATGCACATGCAAAAGACAAGCAACGTGTGGGTAACACATTGTTTCCATATTAGGGACGCTGCGTAAAGGAACCTTTAATGCGCGATTGATTGTGCGCCTGCGCACGTCAGTTTCCCACCTTTCAAAGTGAGCGCTGCTAGAGGGCTAATCCTTAACGAGGGGACGCGTAATGTTCGACCATCGCCGCCAGATCCTCTGGTGGCGTTTCGCTTTGCACATAGGCGCAGGCGTTTGAACTATGGGCAAAGATTGACCCATCCGAGAAAAAGCTGGTGTTAGTGACAAAAATTACCCGTGCATTCGGGCGGCGATAACTGGCAAAATCAGCCACCGCCAACGCGCTGCCCTGTTCAAGTATCAGATCAAGCACAATTATTTCAAACTCTTCACTATAAAGCGACAAGATTGCTGCATTTTGACTGCCAACCACTGTCACTTTCGCGCCTTGCCTTTCAAGGTGGCGCTTCCACAACATGGCCAACTCTGGCCTACTTTCGACGATTAAAACATTCATTCATTGATCCAGGCACTGATTAGTCCACTCATATTCTTGCGCCGTATCCCCTTTATCGTGATCTGCCGAATATATTAACAAATGCTTAACACGCTCTCTTACCGGCACGTAAACCTGTCAGAGCTTGTGTCTTAGGCAGAATTCCGCTTGAAGCAGGCATCGGATGTTAACAAATGCGGCCTGCCAATGCCTGACCATCAACCTATTGCACCAAAGCGGGACCATGGAGGTGGTCTGGATGCTGCAATGGCGCAATATGGTGGCGCCCGTCCAGATTGGATTGATTTGTCCACTGGAATCAATCCGGAACCATACCCGATTTCAGGCCTGCTGCCGCATGACTGGACGACGCTTCCAGATCAGGCCGCACATGATGCACTGATACAGGCTGCAACAACATTCTGGTCTGTCCCGGATGGAGCGGCCATTCTTGCGGCACCCGGTGCCTCGTCGCTGATTGCGCAAATGCCTTTGCTGGCCCCAGCCGGGCGCGTACAGATTCAAACGCCTACCTACAATGAACACGCTGCAGCCTTTGATGCACAAGGTTGGAAAGCCGCCGGTACAGAACCCGCAACGGCCCGCGTGTTGGTGCATCCGAACAATCCAGATGGACGTCTTTGGCAGGGGGCAGACATCACGGCACCCTTAACAATCATTGACGAAAGTTTCTGCGATGTCACTCCGGATGCGACATTGATCCAACACGCAGTCCAGCCTGGGGTTGTAGTTCTAAAGAGCTTTGGCAAATTCTGGGGGCTTGCCGGCATGCGACTTGGCTTTGCGATCGCCACACCCGATTTGATCGCAAAACTGTCGGCTTCGCTAGGTCCGTGGCCGGTGTCTGGCCCAGCCCTGCGCATTGGCGCGATGGCCCTGCAAGACACCAACTGGGCAACAATTACCCGGTCGCGTCTGGCGGTTGAGCGATCCCGACTGGACAAGTTGATAACGGCGCAAGGGGCGGTGCTGGTCGGTGGAACCGATCTGTTTCGGCTATACACCGTAGACAATGCCAAACAATGGCAGGCGCGTCTGGCTAAGCATCATATCTGGAGCCGCATTTTCCCCTGGTCGGACACCCATATACGTCTTGGCCTGCCGACAGGCCAAGGCTGGGATCAACTAATGGCCGCACTGTGAGTAACGCCTTTGTTCTGGCCCTGGCTTTTTTGCTGGATGCAGTGATGGGTGAACCAGACTGGATTTGGTCTCGGCTCCCACACCCGGCAGTGGCGATGGGCCGTGTAGTAGGCTGGCTGGACCGCCGACTGAATGACGGGTCGGACAAAAAAGGAAAGGGTGCTATCGCCACGGCTGCTCTTATCGCTGGCGCAGGTGTTTTGGGTTTGATGCTTTCGCAATTTGGCCCCTTGGCCGAAATTGTCATTGCCGCCATCTTGCTGGCCCAACGATCACTGGCCAATCACGTTACCGCGGTCGCTGATGCATTGCGGCTGTCAGTCGGTGACGGTCGCATGGTCGTTGCCCGTATCGTCAGCCGGGACTGTCGCGCGATGACCGAACCTCAGGTGGCCCGCTCTGCAATAGAAAGCGCGTCTGAGAACCTTTCAGATGGTATCATCGCACCTGCCTTCTGGTTCCTTGTTGCCGGTCTACCGGGCCTGTTGATCTATAAAATCATCAACACAGCCGACAGCATGATTGGCTATCGTAATGAGCGGTACAAAGACTTTGGCTGGGCCGCAGCCCGCACTGATGACCTGCTCAACCTGATCCCGGCGCGGTTGACCGGATTGATGATCGCAATCCTGTCGCGTCAGATTGGCCAATGGCAAGCAATTGCAAAGGATGCCCGTCGCCACCGTTCACCCAACGCAGGTTGGCCCGAGGCCGCAATGGCCCGTGCCCTTGGTGTCGCCTTGGCCGGGCCGCGCAGTTATGATGGGCAGATGCAGCCTTTGGCCTGGGTCAATGGCGATGCCAACCAAGATATAGGCGCCGATGAAATCGACCGGGCGGTTGGGATGCTGTGGCGGGTCTGGTGGCTAGTGCTGCTTTTGGTATTGATCATTGGACTTGTGACTTAACTGCCTTTAACTTAACAAAATATATTGTTCAGGACACCAAATTTCATGCGCATATTTGCTAGTATTGCCGCGCTATTTTTTGCGGCCAATCCCGCCTTATCCGATTGCGGCGGATCATTTTCCAACTTTGTCGATGGTCTCAAAGCCGAAGCCATTGCTACCGGTCACGACACATCAACGGTCAATGCGTTCTTTGCCAGGGTCAAACAGGACTCAAAGGTTATCCATGCTGACCGCGCTCAGGGGGTGTTTCAGAAACCATTCATTGAATTTTCTCGCCGCCTGATTTCGCAAAACCGAATCGACCGGGGCCGCAAGGCCGCCAAGAAATACGCCGCCGTATTT